>CANEUT010000014.1 GCA_947441895.1 Rickettsiales bacterium
TGCTACTACACGCAAATTTCAGATGTGGGCCGTGATCAGAAAATGACGGAAGATGCGCGCACCGCGCTGAAAGATGTTATCAACCGCTATCCAGATTCGCACTACGCAAAAGACGCGCAGTTGAAGCTTGACCTGACCGAGGATCACCTGGCCGGAAAGGAAATGGAAGTGGGCCGTTATTATCAACGCCATAATGATTATCCGGCGGCCATTAACCGTTTCAAATTTGTGGTCGATAAATTCCAAACCACCGGCCATGCCGCAGAAGCGCTGCACCGCCTGGTGGAAACCTATCTGCGTTTGGGCGTGGTGGATGAAGCCAAGAAATACGCTGCTGTTTTGGGCTATAACTATCCAGGATCGGACTGGTATAAATTCAGCTACGAAATGATGCAGGGTAATTTAAGCCCCGAGGAAAAGAAAAGCACGTTCGATCAATATTTAAAATTGTAGTCACATGCTGACGCATCTTTCCATCCGAAATATTTTGCTTCTCAAGTCCTGCGACATTCCCTTCGCACGCGGCTTGAATGTGCTGACCGGTGAAACCGGTGCGGGTAAATCCATCCTGCTCGATGCGCTGGGGCTGGTGCTGGGTGAGCGCAGCGATGCCAGCCTGGTGCGCGCGGGTGAAACTTCTGCCAGTGTTACCGCTGAATTTGATATTTCCGCCCATGCATCGGCCAAAGCGTTGCTGGCTGAGTTGGAGCTGGACCCCGCCGAAAATCTGGTGATTCGCCGCACGCTGGCCAGCGACGGTAAAAGCCGTGCTTTCATTAATGATGCCAGTGTGAGCGCCACGGCACTGAAACGTTTTGGCGAGATTCTGGTGGCGCGTCATGGCCAGCATGATCAACGTGGGCTGCTGGATAGTAAAACCCATCGTGCCCTGCTGGATGATTTTGCGAATCACCCAACGTTGATTGCCGCGACGGAAAAAACATTCATTGCATGGAAAGAGGCCGTGGCCGCGGCGGAAGATTTACAAAAACGTGCGCAGGATGCGGCGCGTGAAGAAGAATGGCTGCGCGACACCGTGGCCGAGCTGGGCGCGCTTGACCCACAGGAAGGCGAAGAGGAGCGCTTAAGCGAATTGCGTAAACGGGCGCAGGTGGCGCAAGCCTCGCTGGGTGCGCTGCGTGAAGCTTTGGCGCTGCTGGCCGAGGAAGACGGGGTGGCGCTGAAACTGCGCCGCACCGCCAAGCTGCTCGCCAAAACCGAAGCGCTGGACGAACAGGTGAGCGCCACGTTAGAGCGTGTGGAAACGGATGTAGAAGAAATCAGCGTGGCGCTGGAACGAGCGCTGGCGGCGGCCGATATTGACCCGGCGGAAGTGGAGCGCGCAGAAGATCGTTTGCATAACTTACGCGCCGCATCACGCAAATATAAGGTGGCGGTGGAATTGCTGCCAGGCTTACTGGCCGATGCAAAAACGAAACTGACCACCCTCACCAATTTAGAGGCCGAACAAAAGCGCACCGCCACCGCGCTGGTGGAGGCTGAAGGGAACTATCGCGCCGCCGCAAAAAAACTTTATGATGCCCGCGAAAAAGCGGCCGAAAAAATGGTGAAAGAAGTGGTGAAAGAGCTGAAGCCACTGAAAATGGCCACCACCCAATTGCGCGTGGTGCAAAGCGAATTGCCTCCGCAAAGCTGGGGTGTTCACGGCATGCATCAGGTGAGTTTTGAAGTGGCGACGAATGCAGGTACACCGTTTGGGGCGCTGGCGAAAGTGGCGTCGGGTGGTGAGCTTTCACGCATGCTGCTGGCCATGAAAGTGGTGCTGCGCGACGGCGACGCGGTGACTTCCATTTTCGATGAGATTGACACCGGCACTGGCGGCGCGGTGGCGGAAGCGATTGGCTTGCGGCTGAAGCAGCTGGCCGCCACATCGCAGGTGATGGTGGTGACGCATCTGCCGCAGGTGGCGGCGCTGGCGGCGCATCATCTGTTCATCAGCAAAGCGGGCACGAAGCAGGTGACGACCGATGTGGTGCTGCTGAGCGAGCATGAGCGCCGTGAAGAACTGGCGCGCATGTTATCGGGCGCCACCATCAGCGATGAAGCCCGCAAAGCCGCCACCAAATTGCTGCAGGCCGCCTCGTGATTTTTGCTGATGCCAAAGCCGAACATGCCAAACTTGCCGATGAAATTCGCGCGCATGATGTGCGCTATTATCAGCATGATGACCCCAGCATCTCCGACGCTGAATATGACACACTGCGCCTGAGGCTGGAGGTATTAGAGAAACAATTTCATGAACTGGCAACGCCTGATAGCCCTACGCAGAAAGTGGGCGCCGCACCCGCAGCAGGATTTAAAAAAGTGAAACACAGCAAGCCCATGCTGTCGCTCGACAATGCATTCACCGAAGACGATGTGCGCGATTTTGACGCGCGTGTGCGTAATTATTTGCGTCTACCCGAAGGTGAAGTGGTTGAATATGTCTGTGAGCCAAAAATTGATGGCCTCTCATTTAGTGCGCGCTATGAAAACGGCCTTCTGGTTCTGGGAGCAACCCGTGGTGATGGTGAAGTGGGCGAGAACATCACCGAAAATCTAAAAATGATTGAAGGTTTTCCAACCTCACTTATTGGTGCTCCAGAAATTCTCGAAGTGCGCGGCGAAGTGTATATGAGTAAAGAAGATTTTAAAAAATTGAATTTGCGTCTTTCTGAGGAAGAGAAGTTTGCTAATTCACGCAATGCTGCGGCCGGATCCCTCCGTCAATTAAATCCAGAAATTACCCGTGCGCGAAAGCTCAGTTATTTTGTCTATGGTTGGGGGGATTTAAGTTCAGCTCTTAGCCTCGAACAGAATCACTTAGACCGTGTTTTACAACTCGATGTATTGGGCTTCAGAGTTTTTCCAAAAACTGGTAAACTTGCTACTCTAGTTACAACAGATGCTATAGTTGGTTTGCTAAGTTATTATAGAGATATGTTGGATAATCGAACTACCCTTGAGTGCGATATTGACGGCCTAGTTTATAAAGTAAATTGCCTCGATTATCAGCAAAGCCTTGGCTTCAAGGCACGCTCGCCGCGCTGGGCGATTGCGCATAAATTTCCGGCGGAGCAGGCGATTACGAAAATCGAGGCGATTGATATTCAAGTGGGGCGCACGGGGGCGCTGACGCCGGTAGCACGGCTGACACCGGTGAATGTGGGCGGGGTGCTGGTGAGCAACGCCACGCTGCATAACGAAGATGAAATTGCCCGCAAAGATGTGCGCGTGGGCGACACGGTGGTGATTCAGCGCGCTGGTGATGTGATTCCGCAAGTGGTGTCGGTGCGTGATGATTTGCCGCGTGGCGTGCAGCCATATATTTTTCCCGATCATTGCCCTGTCTGTGGTTCGCATGCGGTGCGCGATTTGGGTGAGGTGGCCCGGCGCTGCACGGGTGGGCTCACCTGTTCGGCGCAGGCGGTGGAGCGGCTGAAACATTTCGCCGCGCGTGATGCGATGGATATTGATGGGCTGGGCGATAAGCAGATTGAGACGTTTTTTGCCGAAGGGCTGATTGCCACCCCTGCTGATATTTTTACGTTGGAGGTGCGTGACGCGGAAGGTTTATCTCGCCTTAAAAACCGTGAAGGCTGGGGTGAAAAATCGGCCAGTAATTTGTTTGCCTCCATCGCGCGGGCGCGCAACGTGACGCTGGCGAAATTTATTTATGCGCTGGGCATTCGCCATGTGGGTGAAGAAACCGCGAAGCTGCTGGCCAAGCAGTTTGTGAATGTGCAGCAATGGATGGCGGTGATGCAGTCGGACGCGGCGGCGGCGGAGCTGCTGGAGATTGATGGCATTGGCGGCAAGGTGGCCAGTGCGCTGCATGAATTCTTCAGTGAGCCGCATAATACGGAATTGCTCGCCACGCTGCTTTCGCAGTTGCAGGTGAGTGATTATGTGGCGCCCACAAACGCCAATTCACCGGTGGCGGGTAAAACGGTGGTGTTCACCGGCACGCTGGAAAAAATTGGTCGCAAAGAAGCAAAATCGCAAGCCGAGTCGCTGGGGGCGAAGGTGGCGAGTTCGGTTTCCAAAAAAACGGATTATGTGATTGCCGGTGCCGATGCCGGCAGCAAATTGAAAGACGCCACCGCGCTGGGAGTAACAGTGTTGAGCGAACAGGAATGGCTGAACTTAGTAAGGGGTCCCCATGCATAAACCAAGTTTTCAGGCATTCATGCAGCCGCAGCAGCCAGTGCAGCTGACGGTGGAAGCCGTGCCCGACATGCTGGATGTGATAGACCTGCGGCTGGAAGAATGGGTGCTGACGAGCACGCGTTATGTGGACGCCGCGCGCCCGCATCTGGTATTCATTGTGGATACGCCGCAGCTGGCTGATATTCAGGCGCTGATTACGCACATTGATGCGCATGCCACGCAGCGGGTGATGAAGCTTGCCGACATTGACTGGGTGGAAAAAGTGCAGAAGGATTTTCCGCCTTTTGAGCTTGGCAGTTTTTATGTTTATGGCGCGCATGCGAAAGAGTCGGTGCCGAAGAATCGTCATGCGTTGTTGATTGATGCGGTGTCGGCGTTCGGCACGGGTGAGCATTCCACCACGGCGGGATGTTTATTGGCGTTGGAAGCGATTAAAAAGAAGCGGCCTTATGTGGACGAGGTGGTGGATGTGGGTTGCGGCACCGCCATTTTGGCCATTGGTGCGGCGCGGCTGTGGAAGAACGCGCGCATCGCGGGGTGTGACAATGACCCGAAAGCGGTGGAAGTGAGCCGTATTAATTTGAAGGTGAACGCCATTGCCAGCCGTTCTAAAGCATGGGTGAGCGATGGGTATCGTGATCGCAAAATGCAATTGCTTGGCAAACAGCCGGTAGTGGTGGCGAATATTCTGGCGCGGCCGCTGATGAAAATGGCGCGTGCGGCGGCGAACCAATTAGCACCGGGCGGATTGCTGGTGCTTTCGGGACTGCTGAATAGCCAGGAAAACATGGTGCTGAATGCGCATCGTATGCAGGGGCTTTATTTGGTGCAGCGCATGCGGCGCGGCAAGTGGAGCATTTTGGTTTTGAAAAATTAAAGGGGACCTCAGTCCCCTTCGCTATCGCTACCCCCGCGCTTCGCGGCTCGCCTTCGCGACGAGGGCGCTACGCACGCACTCTGCAAGCGGTTGAATTAACGGCGAGTTGGACGAGCGAGCCATCAGCCCGCGAGAGCGGCGTGAAGTTTGGTCAGTAGACCAACCTGAACCAATCAAAACTAGCGCTGCTGCGTTTGTTGTTGGGCGGGGCCACGGCTTGGTGCTTGCTCGGGCGCGCGCGCTGCTGGGTCGGCCGGAATGGGATTTTCACGCACGCCACTGCGCGCCATGGTTTGGCCAATTTCTTTTACTTCTTGCAGTGCATCGGGTGGTAGTTTGGCCTCAAAATAATTGGCGAGTTTTTGAATCATTCCACTGGCGGCGCTGATGGTTCGCTGCAGCAAGTTGGGTGCTTGCTGGGGTGTGGCATCGGCAGCGGGTATTTGTTGGGTGGGTGGTTGCGATGCCGTTTGCGCTTGCATCACGGGTTGAGGAGGCATTGGCATCGTTTGCGCTTGCATCACGGGTTGTGGCTGAGGCTGCTGGCTTGCGTTGATTAGCATGGCAAGCGCATCACTGCCTTGTTGTGGTTGCTGCAATGGTGGTGGTGTCATTTGTTGCGGCGGTATTTGCTGATATTGTTGTTGGCTTGCTACTGCTTCGGCCACGCGCATTTGTTGTTCAACGCTTGGCTGTGCTGCTGATGGTGCTGGCACAACCATTTCAGGTGCCCCATAGCTGGTAGGAGGTTGCACTGCTACGGGGGCTGGTGCATAGGCTGCGGTGGCAGGTTCAACCGCTGGCGGCGCGGCATTTAATGCGGCTTGGGCTTCCAGCTGCTGGTTTTGCTGCAGTAGTATTTCAGCCTGGATCAGTTGTTGCCGCTGGGCGTATAGTTTTTCTTCTTCCTCTTTGTTGCTATCGCCTGAACTGCTGCTGGTATCGCCCGAGATGCTGCTGTTTAAACGCCGCAGCGTTTCGGGCCCTGCAATGCCATCGGCACGCAGGCCGCATTGCGATTGAAAGAGCGTGACGCCATTGACGGTGGGGCCATCATAGAAGCCGTTTACCATGCTTTCGTTAAAGCAGCGCACCACGGCAAGACGGCGCTGAAGCTCGGAGACGAAATCGCCCGAATCACCGAATTGCAGGGTAATATTGCTGGGTAGAAACATGAAAAGCTAGGGGCTAGGGGCTAGGGGCTAGGTAATTTATAGGGTAATCGAAGACAAAATACTAGTGCCTAGTCGCTCGTGTCTAGCGCCTAATCTTCGTCGGTATATTGCTTCTCATTTCTTTCGTGGCGCTCTTGCGCTTCAATCGACAGTGTGGCAACCGGGCGCGCTTCAAGGCGCTTCAGGCCGATGGGGTCGCCCGTTTCTTCGCAATAGCCATAGTCGCCTTCTTCGATACGGCGAATCGCCGCATCAATTTTCGAGACGAGCTTCAGGTAACGGTTGCGGGTGCGCAGTTCAACGCCGGCTTCGGTTTCCAGCGAGGCACGGTCGGCAATGTCGGCCTGATGCCAGTTTTCTTCGTGCAGATGGTCGAGCGTCTCGCGTGATTCAGCCATGAGTTCTTTGCGCCAAGCGAGCAGCTTCTGGCGGAAATATTCTTCCTGCTGCGGGTTCATGTACGGTTCGCTGACCGTGGGTTTATAACCAGCCGGAAGTTTAGCAGGTTTATAGTCGCGCTTAATTTTTGGTTTTGGCGTTTCTTTTACCGTGGGCGCTTTAATCAGCACTTTGGAAGTGGTTTTTGCGGCTGGCTTTGTTGTGGCTTTGGCAGCAGGTTTCTTAGAAGTCATGAGTTGGGCCTTCGTTGCTGGTTTTTGGCTGGTTTTTTTGGCGATGGGTTTTGCAGGTTTTTTAACAGTTTTAGCAGGGGACGATTTTTTTACTAATTTGGCGACCGGCTTTTTGGCAGCGGGTTTCGCTGCTTTCTTTGCCACCGGTTTTTTTGCGGCAACTGCTTTTTTCGCAGGGGCTACTTTTCTTGCTAGCGATTTTGCCATGGGTGCAACCTTCCATCAGTGAAACTTCATGTAAAATAGGTAAATATGCAAACCATCGCAAGTGGCTTTCCTCCTCTATGCACAGCTATAGTCATTTCACTTTAAAATTCCGCTTGCTGCAAATGATTGTTTTTTGCGCTTCCGCTCCGCATGTACTAAAATGTACATTTGCAGTGCGGTTCTCAAAAGCCAATCATTTTCGCTAACCGGAAATTTTAAATTAAAACGACTATATATTGCACTGGTTATGCCGGCTATTGCGCGTGCGGTGGAATGATGCCGGCCATTTCAAGCTTGGCCAATTCGACCGCGGCGCGTAGTTCAATCTCATCAAGAATTTCAGCGAGCACGGGGTCGGGGTTCGCCTGGCGCTCCTGAGCGACGATACGCTCAAGATTTTCAATGGTTGAAATAGGTAGTTCACCCAGCAGCAACGCATCACGCAGGCCCGCCAGCGCGTCGAGCGTCAGGCGGCCACGTTTGATTTCTTTGCGCTTGCGGGCCTCGCGCTCGTCCACCTCTTGTGCGCTCAGCAGGCCGCCAAGGCTGGCAATGCCGCCGATGCCGGAAGTAGCTTCCGTAGCGGTGGCTTCATGCACGCCCTCGGCTTTGGAAAGAGCATCGGCGAATTCGGTGCCGCTAACGGTGCCGCTGCGTCTGGTGGAACGTGTGGCCACCGAGGGTTTTGTATATCCAACTTTTTCAACCATGAAATGATTCCGATAAGCTATTTGCGTCGTCATCGCGAGCGTCTCGCGAAGCGATCCATCTTGGCCAAAGTAAAGATGGATTGCCACGGTCGCTACGCTCCCTCGCAATGACCATTGAGAGATACTCCGGAACTATAGCGAACAGGCATGGGCGATGCAACCAAGCTGCAGGGGCGGCAAAAAATGCCTTGGGATAAGTTGAGTCAGAACAATCTCAAAAAAGTAATTAAAAAACAAGGTTTAGACTGGGGTCGACACCGGTTGGCATGAATGTCGCATAGAGCACGCAGGAATAAGAAAAAAATAGCGGAGCTTTCGATATGAGCAACCAGGAAACATTGATGCAAATACTGCGCCACATGGTTCGCTACCCATTACTGCAAAACGCAGTTGTTTTGCTGGCGCTAATGGCCATGTGCTTCACCGCTTTTCCTGCGCAGGCGGCCCGCATCAAAGATGTGGTTGAGTTTGAAGGCGTGCGTAACAACATGCTGATGGGGTATGGGCTGGTGGTGGGTTTGAATGGCACCGGCGATAAATTGCAGAACAATGCGTTTACCGAGCAAAGCCTCATCGGTTTTCTGGAACGTCAGGGCGTGAATACGCGTGGCGTGCAGCTAAAATCGAAAAACGTGGCGGCGGTGACGGTGACCGCTAAACTTCCACCGTTTGCCCGCGCTGGCAGCAGCATTGATATTGGCATTAGCGCCATGGGCGATGCGAAAAGTTTACAAGGTGGCACCTTGCTGGCCACGTCGCTGCTTGGGCCCGATGGGAACGTATATGCGGTGGCTCAAGGACCTATTACCATTGGTGGGTTTGAAGCATCCGGCGCAAGCGGCACGAGTATTACCAAAGGTGTGCCAACCAACGGATTCATTAGCAATGGCGCTATTGTTGAGCGCGAAATTGATTTCCACCTGAATGATTTGCCAACCATGCGCCTGTCGCTTCGTAACCCCGATATTACCACGGCGAATAATGTGATGCGGGTGATTAACCAACAAGTGGGCGCAGGCGTAGCACGGGTGGATGACCCGGGCACCGTAACCGTAAAAGTGCCAGAAGCGTTTAAAGGTGATGTGGTGGGCCTGCTGGCCGACATTGAAACGCTGGCGGTGGAGACCGATCAGCCCGCACGCATTGTGGTGGATGAAGCCACCGGCACCATTGTGATGGGCGAAAATGTTCGCATCAGCACCGTGGCCGTGGCCCAGGGCAACCTGATTGTGAAAGTGGAAGAGACACCGCAAGTGTCGCAACCCAACCCATTTGCTCCGGCGGGTGCCGAGACGGTGGTGGTTCCACGCACCGATGTGACGGTGAGCGAGCAAGCTGGCAACAAAATTGCAGTATTGCCCGAAGGTGCCACGCTGAAAGACCTGGTGGGCGGCTTGAATGCCCTGGGAATTGGGCCACGTGACCTGATTACGATTCTGCAAACGATTAAGGCTGCCGGCGCTCTGCAGGCGGATATTGAAACGAGATAATGATGACAACCACCGGCCTCAGTTCAAAACTAACGAGTATGGATAACGATATGCTTGCCATTAACAATTCCACCCAGCGTGCGGCCAATGCCGCGAAAGCAAAACTGGCGACCAAAGGTTTGTCGGAAGCAAAAATCGACGCTGTATCGCACGAGTTTGAAGCGCAGTTCATTTCGCAGATGCTTGAGAACATGTTCTCGAACCTTGACACGAAAGATGCGCTGGGCGGCAGCAATGAAGAAGAAACCTATCGCTCGCTGCTGGTCGATGAATACGGAAAAATTATTGCGCGCACCGGCGGTATTGGCGTGGCCGATCACGTGAAACGGGAAATGCTGCAAATGCAGGAAATATCATTAGCAAAATAAAGGAGGAAGTCATGCACGCACAATCGAACCATCATAAGCCGCTGCCGAATGCCGCCGCTTATGCCAGCATGAACATCGACGAGTTGATGGGCGCTACCATGCGCCTGGCCGATTTGCTGATGTTGGAAACTGAATGTTTAACGACGATGCGCATTCGCGAAATTGAAGGATTCCAGAAAGAGAAGCTCGATTTGACGACACTGATTGAGCAATATCAGTCGCGCATTGCAACGGACCCCAGTTTTTTGGCTAATGTTGAGATAAAAAAACGCGAAGAATTGTTGCTGATGACCGATGATCTGGCATTCGCGGTGGAGGAGAATTTTCGTCACACCGCGGTTGCGCGTTCGGTAAACCAACGCGTGATGCACGCCATTCGTGATGCGCTTACTGAATCGCAGAGTATTGGCACCTATGACCGTCAGGGTCAGACCGGCGGCGGATCGGATCTCACGCTTTCGATGAACCTCAACCAGAAGGCATAAGGTAACACCATGTCGTCACTGACGATTGCACTGAATAACGCTATTTCCGGACTGCGCATTAACCAGCAGTCGCTCGGTGTTCTGTCGCAGAATATTGCGAACGTCAATACGGAAGGTTATTCGCGTCAGAACATACAACAATCAGCCATTGTGCTTGGTGGTATTGGTCAGGGTGTGCAGATTGACGATATCATCCGTAAGGTCGATAAATATCTTCAGCGTTCGGTGCAAAATCAGGGATCAATTGCCAATTCAACGGCCACCGTGAGCGAATATTATCAGCGTGTGCAGGCCTATCTTGGACAGCCGGGCGCATCGAACTCGCTTGATACATTCATGACGACGTTTTTCAACTCGCTGCAAACGCTTTCCAACACGCCCGAGACTGTTTCGTATCGCAGCAATGCCTTGCAGGCGGGTACGCAGCTTGCCACTCAAATATCAAATCTTGCGCAGAATCTTGAAGATTTAAGGTTTCAGGCCGACCGCGATATTCTTGACGCGGTGACCATCATCAACACGAATATTGCTAAGCTTGAAAAACTGAATGTGAATATTTCAACCGCTAAGGCGCTTGGACAATCAACCGCCGATCAGCTCGATCAACGCGATCAAGCGCTTCGCGCTATTGCTGAACAGATGGATATTTCGGTGACGTTCGACAATTTTGGCGCAGTGAATGTGGTGGCTGCAAACGGGGTGGCTATTGTTGAAATCGGAACGTCGCATCGGTTGCAATATACACCCGTACAATCGAGCGCGGCGCTTGCCGAAGATGCCATATTAAGCCCGCTGAACATGATTACAACGGCGGCGGATGGCAGCACCAGCATTAACTCGGTCGCCCTTATTTCTGGGGGCACTTCAACGAATGTTAACTCGGGCCTTATCAGTGGTAAAATTGCAGGGCTGCAACAGATTCGTGATGCGGTGATTCCCGAAGTTTTGAACCAGCTCGACATGTTAGCAAGCCGCCTTCGCGATACTGTGAACGCGGTACAAAATCAGGGATCGGGATTTCCACCGCCCGCTTCATTAACGGGCGAACGGTTGGTAAGAAGTAGCGATCAATACGAATGGTCGGGCACCGTGCGCATTGCGGTGTTGAAGGCGGATGGTAAGCCGGTAATGGCGAATTATGCCGACGAATCGGGCACGGGCATGCGTCCTTTAACCCTTGACCTGGGATCGCTTGATTCGGGCGATGGCGTTGGCAAACCAACCATGCAAACCATTGTGGATGAAATTAACAACCACTTTGGTGCGCCAGGTAACAAAGTAAAAGTGGGCAACCTGAATAATACGCAGCTTGTTTCCGATAATACGATTCTTCCCAGCGGTGCGCCAAATTTTTTCAACTTTGATTTTGATAACGAAAATATCTCGCGCAATACGGCAGGGTTTTTTGTCACTGGCATTACCGTGCTCGATGATACGGCGACTAACATCACCAGTGTTACAAAGACCGCGCCATCCTTCTCGCTTGCCACTACCGGCACCTATGCCACCACCGCAGGGTCGGCGGACGTTACGGTTTCCGCCAGTGCGCTATCGGGCGTTGCGGTGGGCGACACCATTTATATGAATGGTCCTGGTATAGCCAGTGTCGATGGTATTCCGGCGGCCAACCTCACCGGCTATTTTACGGTGAAAGCAGTTTCAGGAAACCAATTTACCATTACGGCGAATCCGGCAGTCACTGCGGTAGCGGGTGGAGCATTCAATGATGCAGCGCCAGGGGCCATGATGGCAGCCTATGGTACGATTGAGCCAGGTGCAAAAGAGCGCACCAAAGCCAATGGCACCATGCAGGTTGATTTAACGGCGAATACCAGCTCGCTGTATTACGATATTACCGCTACGGTGGGCGTGGTCGATCAGGTGACGGGCGTGGTGAGCACCTCGCAAGTTACCTATCGTGTGAACAATAATGCCCGTGATTTGCTGAATGCGCGCTATGATGTGACGGCGGCTACGGTAGGCGGAACGGTGGTTGCGCCGATTACCTCGCAAGAAACATTAAAAGCGATTTTGGTGGATGAAAATGGTGCCGAGATTGCCAAAGTGAATGGCAAATATATTGATGCGCCCAGCTATTTAAAAATTGTGGGTGGCGTGGGCGGCACCAATACATCGACCACGAGCTATTCGGTGGCCATTGACGAAATGGATTCGAAACAGCTTGGCAAGCCAACGGCAAGCCCCTCAGAAGAAGGCACGAATTGGGGATTTTCACATTATTTTGGGCTTAATAATTTCTTTAAGTCGAATGAGCCCACCACGACTGGTGATGCCGTTAAGAACAGTGCTATTAATCTGGAAGTCGATGAACGTATTGTGAAGAATCCGAACTTGATTGCCACTGGAAAAATAAAGCAACAGGTTCAGCCGGCTAATACTACTCTGCCGGCACAATATACGTATGTGCTTTATTCGGGTGACAACATCATCGCGGCAAAATTAGCCAATTTAAGCACTCAGACCGTGTCGTTTGACCAGTCGGGTGGGCTACCCAACACCACCATTACGTTGCAGTCCTATACCAGTAATTTTCTTGGCTATACCTCGTCGCAAACCAACGCAGCGGCAGACACAGCAACGAATGCAAAAGCACTTTTTGATGGTTTCAAAAGTCGTCAGCAATCCACAACGGGGGTGAACCTCGATGAAGAATTAGCCAACACCATTACGTTCCAGAACGCCTATTCGGCAACGGCGCGTGTGGTGTCGGTGGTGAACGATATGTATGAATCGCTGATTAATGCGGTTTAAGAAGTAGGAGGATTTTTATGGCTATTAACCGTGTAGGGAGCGTTACTCTTCTCAATGATACGTTGACGCATGTAACCAATGCTCAGGGTAAATTGGGCGATTTACAGATCGCCATTTCAAGCGGCATCAAGTCGAATGATTTTGCCGGATTGAAGGGTGGTGTTGAACAATATACATTGTTTAACGCCCAGCAGCGCCGTGCCGATAAATTTATTAGCGAGAACACGGTGACCATATCAAAAATGCAAACCGCCAGCACCTCGATTGCAAGCTTAACTACCCTTGCGGACAACATGCTAAAATTAATTGTCAATGCGCGTAATGGTGCAGTGGGAAACACGCTTCAGCTTGATTTACAGATGAAAGATTATCTGAAAACCATGGGCTCCATGCTTAACGTCTCGTTTGCGGGTAACTATATTTTTGGTGGTACAAATTCGTCTATTCCGCCCGTGCCCGATACCTCTGCGCCGCCCGTTACGCCAGGCATTGCTGATGCAAGTTATTATGTTGGATCGGATGAAGATGTTGTTTTGCGAGTTGATGAATTAACAACCTTTGCGTTTCCGGTACGAGCCGACGATCCTGCATTCCAAAAAATATATGCTGCGGCACATTTGGCTATTGATGCATCTAAATCGGGTTCTGACACGCTGATGGCGCAGGCTCAGACCTTAATGGGGAATGGTCAGAAAGATTTGAATTCGGCACAGTCGCGGATCAGCAATAAAATTATCAATACGCAATCGACCAATACTGAACTTACCAAGCTGAAGGTTTACTGGAAGGGTTTGGCCGATGATGTGAGCAAGACCGATTTGGTGACCGCATCGACGCAAGTATCGAGTTATGAATCGGTGCTGCGGGCAAGTTTTCAGGTTTATGCCCGCATCAGCCAATTACGTCTTTCCGATTATCTCAAGTAAAAAATTAGAACTCTAACCAGCCAGAAGACTTGCAAGCCACCACCACTATGCTAAAGTGCGGAAATACTGCCTTTGGCGCGTTTCATGACGGCAACCAAAGGGAGAAGTAGATGTACCAGGGAGAAGTAATAATGAGCGGCAGTGGCCCTGCAATCCTCAGCCAGAGCATGCCTGAATCGCACGTTGCGGCCTCGGAGGAGATTGAAACACGCTTTGGTCGTGTGGTAGTTTATCGCCAGCAGCCAATCTCGTTCCCCAATGGACTTTTGGGTATTCCCGATAAAATGCAATATTGCCTGACGCGCTTTCCATCCGAGAAAATGGCGCGTTTTAAACTACTGCAGTCACTGGAAGATACGCAGCTTTCATTTATTACCTTGCCGGTTGATATAACAAACCCACTGATTGAGCAGGCCGATATTGAGCAAGCCGCCAGCGACCTTGATATTGCTGTTGGTGGATTGGCGGTGTTGTTGGTGGTTACGGTGCACCGCGAATCGGGGTTAGCCAAGCTTTCGGTGAATGCGCGTGCGCCTATTCTAATTAATGTGAATCGTCGTGTGGCGGTGCAATATGTGTTCCCTCACACAAAATATCTTATTCGTCAGCCATTGACCGCCTGATACGCATGGCAACCATTCGCTTACAGACACGTGCTGTTGCTGAATTTAAATGCCTTACCGATGCATGCCCGGATACATGTTGTAAGGGCTGGGGCATGCAGCTTACCCCACAAAATGTTGAGCGCATCGCGCACGCAGCACCTGAACTGTTAGACGATATTGCTATCAGTGGTGCTGAAGCGCTGATGAAGCGTCACCCTGCCACCGATATGTGCGTGAAGCTTGATGGTGGAAATTGCTCGATACAACGTGATTATGGTGAGCAGATGCTTGGGGATGCTTGCTATTTTTTTCCGCGCATTACGCGTGCGCTTGGCGACACCGTGTTTACCACGGCGGCGCTTTCCTGTCCTGAAACCGCTCGCCTCATGCTAACGTCGGATGATATGCTTGCTGTTGGCCCGCGTGAGGAAGTTCGCACGCCCTATCAACTGAAAAACTATTTACCGGCTGATTTAACGGCGGACGCAGTTTTTTCTATCCACCAGCTTTTTCTAGAGATGGCGGGCAGCACTGCCTATGCGGCCGAATATAATTTGCTGCGCGTTAGTGCGGTGGCCCAAGCCCTCAGCACGCAGCCCGTGAGCCAGTGGCAAGGGGCAGCGACCTTCTATGCAACCATTGCCGATAGCCGCATTCCGGCTGCTGAAAGCCACGCGGGTGACCCGTTTAACACGCTGCATGCGCTCTATGGATTAGTTCATGCCAGTGCCGGCGTAAGCTCGCGGCTTATGGCCATTATCGGTGGTATGGCAAAAGCCTTGGGCATGCAGTTTGACAGCGAGCTCGATAAAATTCATCTCTCCGATGATTCAGCTACCAAAGCCACGGCAATGATTGCTCATGGTCGTGCTCAATCATCCGCATTGCAGCCCATGTTGCGGCGTTATGTAAAGGCACAGCTTTCACAAGCGCTTTTCCCGTTTGCGGGTTTGGGTGGCAGCGTGAGCGACCGAGTGGCTATTATTGGGGTGCGTTTGGCAACAGTAAAATTGGCACTGATGACGTTGCCCGTGATGCCATCGGAAGAAGAAGTGGTGGAAGTCATTCAAATCCTATCGCGTTTTATGGATCACTTGGCCTCGCCCGAATTAATGCTCGAAATGTATCGTGAAACCGGCTGGGTGCGCGAGCCGCGCCTGAGGGCATTGCTTGATGCATAAGCATGCTTATGCATCAAGCAATTTTGATTGCGCCCGAATTTTTCTCCTGAAAAATTCATGGCGCGTAGCTCCGCTAGCTCATGGCTGGCTCGGACTTCTGACCTCGCTTTCTAATAATGATAGCGTTTGTAGGGTTCCCGCGTAGCCCGAAGGGCGAGCTGTAAGCGAGAGCGGCGAGTGAAGTTGATCAGCAGAACAACTTCACTCAATCAAAATTTTCCCCGTGACAGAAATTGAAAAATATGGCATGGTGTGCCTAATAGGAATAGTTCCGGCAGCCGCCTGAAATATTCCCGTGTCATGTAGACTGTAGGTTTTTAGGGCGTTACACGATGTTTTGCCCGAACGTCTCGAAAGAGAATCTCGCAAGAGAAAACAGCCCTCATGATATGATGAATGCCCGTTAACGCTAAATTAATGGTTTGGTGCTAACGGTAATAATATGCGCTTTGGTGATGTAACTGGTGACATGATGTTGCCGACATTGAAGTTCATGTAAGTCGGGCAAGTAGCCCTTCGGTTTAACAGTCCAAGTAGGAGTACTCTCATGGTTGGTTTCAATAACATTACTGCAGGTTTGGCTCAGGTCAATATCGGCAAATCATCGAACAGCGCTGCTGCATCGATTTCTCGTCTCTCAAGTGGTAACCGCATTGCCCAAGCTTCGGATGACGTCGCTGGTCTGTCGGTAGGTACCGCACTTCGCACCACCGTAAGCACCCTTAAACAAGCGCTTGCAAACGCCGGTCAAGGTAGCAGTCTTCTGCAAGTGGCCGACGGCGCACTCACCCAGCTGGTTGACATTGTAA
>CANEUT010000015.1 GCA_947441895.1 Rickettsiales bacterium
ATTGCGCTGGTGGAAAATAAGCAGCGTTTACGTCA
Source organism: Rickettsiales bacterium (assembly GCA_947441895.1). Taxonomy (GTDB): domain Bacteria; phylum Pseudomonadota; class Alphaproteobacteria; order Rickettsiales; family UBA3002; genus QFOX01. The sequence continues at coordinate 36 of CANEUT010000015.1, forward strand.
GGCCGTGCGCAACATTAAGGCCTTTATGGCCAAAGATCCGGCGCAGCTTAAAAAACAATACCATGTTGAGGCTGCATGAGCGCGCCTCTTCGCATTGGCATTGCAGGTCTTGGCACCGTTGGTCAAGGCGCGCTTAAAATTCTGCAAGATAACGCCAGCATGCTGGAAGCACGCGCCGGACGCGCCCTGCAGGTGACGGCGGTTGCCATGCGCGATGCAAACAAAAAACGCGATGCAAAACTGAATGGTATTCGCATTGAAAGCGACACATTGGCCCTTGCCACCGCCGCTGATGTGGATGTGGTGGTAGAATTAATTGGTGGTCACGAAGGCGTATCGAAAGACCTAGTAACCGCCGCGCTGAAAAACGGCAAACATGTGGTGAGCGCCAACAAAGCGCTGGTGGCGCATCACGGAAAATCACTCGCTGAACTGGCTGAAAAAAACAATGTGGTGCTGGCGTTTGAAGCGGCGGTGGCCGGTGGCATTCCCATCATCGCCGCGCTGCGCGATGGGTTGGCGGCCAATCGCATCAACCGCGTGGCGGGCATTTTAAACGGCACCTGCAATTACATTCTTACTACCATGGAAAAAACCGGCCGTGATTTTGGCGCGGTGCTCAGTGAAGCGCAAAATCTTGGCTATGCGGAAGCCGAGCCAAGCATCGATGTGGATGGCACCGACACGGCGCACAAGGTCGCCATTTTGTCGGCGCTTGCTTTCGGCACCAGCCCCGATTTTGCGCATGTGCATGTGGAAGGCATTCGCCGCATTAGCATTGCTGATATTGAGGCGGCGAAAGCATTCGGTTATCGCATTAAACTGCTGGGCATTGCCACGCGTGACGGCAAGCAATTGCTGCAGCGCGTGCATCCATGTCTGGTTCCGCTTGCCTCGCCCCTTGGGGTGATTGATGGGCCGTTTAATGCGGTGCAGGTAGAAGGTGACGCGGTGGGCCGCGTAGTGCTTGAAGGCCGTGGCGCGGGCGGTGGCCCTACCGGTTCGGCGGTGGTTGCTGATCTCATCGCTATTGCGCGCGGTGATACCTATCCGCCCTTCAGCGTGCCCGTGGAAAAACTGTTTGCCGCAACTCCCGCTGCGCTCGATCAGCATCAGGGTTGCTATTACCTGCGGCTGAGTTTGAAAGATGAGCCGGGTGTGCTTGCCGAATTTACCCGTGCCTTTGCCGCGGAAAGCATTTCGGTGCATTCCATTACCCAGCAATCCATCGCCGCCGACCATTCCGCGCAGGTGATTGTGTTGACCCATGAAACCAACGAAGCGGCCGTGTCGCGTGCGGCAGCGCATATTGCAAAATTAAATGTGTGTGTGGCCTCCCCCGTGGTGCTGCGCATTGAAAACTAGGAGAGAGTTATGACTGCCATTCCCCACCGCAACGAGCCGGAAAACAAAGACTGGATTATGGATCGCAACTTCGCGCTGGAAGCCGTACGCGTAACAGAAGCGGCGGCGCTCGCCAGTTCGCACTGGACGGGTCGCGGGCACGAAAAAGATGCCGACCAAGCAGCGGTAAACGCCATGCGCGAAGCGCTGAATGGATTGTCGATTGATGGCACCGTAGTGATTGGTGAAGGCGAGCGCGACAAAGCCCCCATGCTTTACATTGGCGAAAAAGTGGGTACCGGTGAGGGTCCGCAAATTGATATTGCACTCGACCCGCTGGAAGGCACCACGCTGTGCGCCCATGCCGGCCCCAATTCGCTGGCGGTGATGGCCATGGCCGAACATGGTGGATTTCTGCACGCGCCCGATGTGTATATGGACAAAATTGCCGTGGGTGGCGGTTTGCCAGCCGGCGTGATCGATCTGGATGCGACGGTGGCTGAGAATTTGAAGAACCTGGCGCGTGCAAAACAAAAAGATGTTTCTGATTTAGTGGTGGTGGTGCTGAAGCGTGATCGCCATGCCGAAAAAATTGCCAAACTGCGTGAAGCTGGTTGCCGCGTGCAGCTGATTCCCGATGGTGATGTGGCGGGCGTGATTGCCACCGCCACCCCAACCACCGGCGTGGATATGTATATGGGCATTGGCGGCGCGCCGGAAGGCGTGCTGGCTGCTGCAGCGCTGCGCTGCATTGGTGGGCAGATGCAATCGCGCTTACTGTTCGACGGTGAAGACGAGCAGAAAGAGCGCGCCAAACGTATGGGCATCACCGACCTGGGCCGCAAATACACGTTGCTGGATATGGCGAAGGGCGATGTGATGTTCTCGGCCACCGGCGTGACGGATGGCAGCATGCTGAAGGGCGTAAAGCGCTGGGCAGGTGGGGCAAGCACCCACTCCATTGTGATGCGCAGCGCGACAGGCACAGTGCGCTTTATCGAAGCCATTCATAATTTTGGTTTGAAGACGGAGATTTAGTTTCTTGAAGGGGACCTCAGTCCCCTTCGCTATCGCTTACCCCCGCGCTAACGCGGCTCGCGCCATAAAGCGCTACGCGTGACTCTACAAAGGGTTAGACATGACGATCACTTCTATTAAAACCGCTTCCGGCCTTCCCTGGCAGTTACGTGCGGATGATGATCGGCTGGCGCTGGCCATGGCGCAGCAACACGGCATATCGGAATTATTAGCGGGTATTCTGGCCGGACGAAATGTGGCGCTTGATGATGTTCCAAAATTTTTAAATCCCACCCTGCGCGATGCCCTGCCTGACCCGTTTCATTTGCTCGACATGGATAAAGCGGTGGCGCGCATTGTGCAGGCGCTGAACGAAAACCAAGCCATTGCCGTGTTTGGTGACTATGATGTGGACGGCGCCACCTCAACCGCCGTGCTGCATCATTATTTTGCGGCACTTGGTGTTGCCATTACCCCCTATATTCCTGATCGCATGGCAGAAGGTTATGGGCCAACGGTGGAAGGTTTTGGCAAGCTGATTGATGGTGGCGCGAAGCTGATTATCACGGTTGATTGTGGCACGCTTGCCCATGGCCCCATTGCCTATGCCAAAGCCCGTGGGGTGGATGTGATGGTGCTCGACCACCATTTAAGCAGCGGTGCACTGCCCATGGCCGCCGCGGTGGTAAACCCCAATCGGGTGGATGAAACATCGCCGCATACCAACCTTGCCGCAGTGGGTGTCACGTTTTTATTTCTGGTGGCGCTTAACAAACAATTACGTGCCGAGGGCTATTTTCAATCGCTGGCGCAGGAACCAAACCTGCTGCCGCTGCTTGACATGGTGGCGCTGGGTACGGTGTGCGATGTCATGCCGCTGACCGGTCTGAATCGCGTGCTGGTGGCGCAAGGATTGAAGGTCATGGCGGGGCGTCGCAATCTTGGGCTGGCGGTGCTGGGTGATGTGGCACGGCTGGATGAAGCACCCAATGTCTATCATCTGGGCTTTCTGCTGGGCCCACGCATCAACGCCGGTGGGCGCGTGGGGGCATCGGGGCTTGGGGTGGCACTGCTATCGTCCAACGATGCATTCGCTGCGCAGCAAATGGCTGAAACGCTTGATAAACACAATGCCGAACGCCAGGCGATTGAGGCCATGGTGAGCGAGCAGGCATTTGCCGCGGCTGAGCGCCAGACGAATCTGCCGGTCATTATGGTGGCGGGCACGGGTTGGCACCAAGGGGTGATTGGTATTGTGGCCGGACGGTTGAAAGAGAAGTTTCAGCGACCCGCCGTGGTGGTGTCGCTGGAACAGGGTGTTGGTAAAGCATCGGCACGTTCGGTTGCGGGGGCTGATTTTGGCGCTGCCGTACATGCGGCATTGGCGGAAGAACTGCTTACCCATGGCGGTGGCCACGCCATGGCGGCAGGGTTCAGCCTGAAAGCTGAGCTGCTTGAAAAGCTGCACGCATTCCTCATCGCGCGACTGGAAGGACCCGTGGCGCGCTATAATGAATCCCGCGTGAAGAAATATGATGGGTTCTTATCGGTGGCGGGTGCCAGTTTGCACACGCTCGATGATATTGGCCGCGCTGAGCCTTATGGGCTGGGCAACCCCGGCCCACGCTTTATTTTGCCCGATGTGCGGGTGATGCACCATAACATTATGAAAGATAAACACTTAAGGCTTTCCTTGGGGGATGATTCGTGCAGTGCGCGGCTGAATGCTGTGGCGTTTAACGCCGTGGGCACCGAATTGGGGGAAATGCTCACCAGCCAGCGCAGTCTGAATTTGCTGGGGGAACTAAAGCGCAACCGCTGGCAGGGCCGCGAAACGGCGCAATTTCTTATCGATGATGCGGGAACTTCATCATAATGTAACAAATTCAGCCATCTAACTATGCTATTGTCTTCATCTATGGCTAGTAAAGATACATCCGCGCCTTCCGCACCGCTTGATAAAAAGAAGATTCATCAGGCGCAGCAAAACCTCGTCAACGCTGCCATTGCCGTGGCGCTTGATATGGCGTATGAGGATGCTGAAAAATTTGGCAAACCGATGAAAAATACTTATGGTGCCAGCAAAGAAGCGGTGCTGAAAGCGCTCATCGAAAAGGTGCCCAATGACCGCGAACGGGTGCGTGTTTATAACCAGCTAGTTAAACCCACTGTCATCAATTTCACATCAAACTTCGATCTCAGCCTGAAATCAAATGGCGAGAAGTCAATCCGGCGTACCAAGGAAAAAGCCGACCAGTTAGGTGGTATCGACAAAGTAAGCGACATCGTGCGTTTAACTGCGGTATCCGGTGATGTTCACATTCTCGATGATTTTGCGGCACGCATAAAAGACAAACTGGAGGGCGCACAAAAAGCCCATTCGCCAAGTGGCGAAGTTACTTCCGATTTAGAGGGTTGGTTTGCGCGCAAAAATTTACTGCTTAGTAATGTTTTGAAATCGCAGGTTGATGGATTTAACGCCGAGATCCAGTTTTTGCCGCGCCAGCAGGCACGGCTATCTACTCGCGTTACCCATAAATATTATGAGGTGATTCGGCTTCTGGATAAGCCTACGCCTAAAAAAAGAGCGGAATTTATCCATAACTATAATAAGATAGCAGAATGGATAAACGATATTACAGCAAAGAAAAAGTTTACGGGTGAGGATGTTGCGCACGCGGATAGTGTTCTATTGAACGACGATTACAGCCAATTAACGTTTGATACCGATACAGAAGGTTCATTCCTTGGGGAGTCTGAAATTAATGGTGCAGCAAAGTCTAATGTTCGCTATTCGTCGATTTTTAAGAATCCGCAAGATCTTGCGGATTATGCTGGATTTATGCGGCAACTGGGTGAAGCAAAGGCCATAGGGTTTCTGCCCTTGGCAACGCTCGATAATAGTGCTGTTGATCTGAAGCAAGCCCAACATGCACTATTTCAATTGTCACAAGCAACCCACGGTGCCTACATAAAGCAGGCACCTGAGCCGATGAAGGATTTGTTCGCCAGTGAAGTAGCCAAACTGGTTGAAAAACATGGGCTAGATGCAGTGCCGGGGCAGATGATGGATTTTATAGGAAAACCATTGGGAAAAAACGAGGGAACAGGCCATGGCCGGTCGTAGTTACAGCTATTTTGTCTGGGAAACCATGCCGTGCCGCGTGGCCATGGAAGGCGAAGTTCATGGTTCCGCTGAAATGTATCGTGCGGGTAAGGGGCTGGTTGAGGCACCCCTGTCAAGCCTGCTATTTGATGGCCGTCCCATCACTAAACGTGAGTTTGACCAGATGGTTCTGGCGCTAGCAACCGCTGCAAATCGTTTGGATTCCTAGGAATAATCATTTCTACTTGACTCAGGCGGCGGCTCGTGGTGTACATCCCCGCCTGTTTTTAGGGCATAAAGCTCTTTCAATGGCCTCTTCGTCTAGCGGTTAGGACACCTCCCTTTCACGGAGGTAACACGGGTTCGATTCCCGTAGAGGTCACCAACTAAAAAGGCTCCCGTTTGGGGGCCTTTTTAGTTGGTGATGTGTGCGGGCGGATGATGCGGCCGTTGGTTCACAAAACGCCAGGAGGCGTTTTGGAGACCGAGGCGTTAGCCGAGGGACCCGTTAGGGCGCATGTCAGGAGACATGCGTCAATTCCCGTAGAGGTCACCATATTTTTCAATAGCTTATTGGCTAATCTCCCCAGCGAAAAACAAACGTACGGCAAAAATACGGCATAGGCGTGTTTGATTTTGTATGCCTACCGTGAACGGTTGCCTTTATATTTTGAGGCTGATAAGCGTTGTGGGGTATCGCAGATTGAAGGGTGGCCAGCAAATAACCTAGGAGAGAATAAAATGATTAAACTACGCAAATTGTCGTTTATCGGATTGGCTTTATTGCTACAGGCCTGCGGCACTTATTCCTCGTCCTCAACAACTCCCGCTGCAAATGCACCAGACCAATCGACGCTCTCTCATAAGAGCCCGAGCCAAATTCTTGTAACTGAAAAAGATATTACTAATCGCAAGTACACATCACTTGGAGACATTTCAGTTACAGTACGCAAAACCACTCTATTTGATAAAGACCCTACGAGAGCTTTGGTGAATGAAGCTTTACGGGAGAAGGCTTCCGAGATGGGTGCAGATGCTGTAATTTTAGTACGTTATGGCACTGTAGGTATAGGTGTATTAAGCTGGGGTGAATTAGATGGCGATGGTCGCGCTGTGATATTCAAATAAAAATGCCGAATTTGCGCAGACGTTTGACTGATTTAACAATAATGTGGGCCTTTCCAGTTATTGTTGGCTGCTCTACGCCTGCTCCGTCGCTTCCGAGCGATACTACATCAACAAATAGACAGAGCTCATTAACGGCATCAGATTTTTCAGTATCGGATTTGGGTTTAAGCTGCACCTCTATAAAAAATGAGTATCAAAGAAATAAAGCAAAAATTGAGACCAATAACACTCTAATTAATGCAAACCGCCAACAAAATCAGGTTGCAGGATATTTTGGCGCATTGCTCCTTGTGCCGCTGGTTGCCACAGAAGCTAACGCTACGCAAAAAAATGAAATTACACTGTTACATCAAAGGAAAGATGTGCTTGTAAAGCTTGCTGGTTTTAAAAAATGTGACCTCTAATGACCTAGCGTCTGCGCCCGCCTGATGGGAAGTCTTCGCCGCTATTTTCTGGCTTAGAACTCTTGATGACGGGGCGCTCAATCTTGAGGCCGCAGTCTTTTTGGATAGCCGCCTTTTCTAGTGCATCAAACTCTCCTTTGAGTCGAGCATATTCGGCTGCTTGCGGTGTGTCACCATCAAGGAAGAATAGGGTTGGCCACAGGAGAATTAAGCCTACGCCCATTTCCATATCATCGCTCTCTGCCGTTTTTTTAACAGTGCCGCCGACCTCTTGAACGTGGCGGCTAACCCTAGTCAGCTCTTGGCTAATTTGCTTGCAGCTATAACTCTGGTATTGCAGCGGCGAGGTATATTGCGCTTGAATATCCTCGGGGTGTTTAGCGCATGCGATTAACATAAGTGAAGCTGATATAGCTGTTGCGGTTTTCAAGTGCTTCATAAGCTAATTCTCCAATAGGTTTTATTTATTCTCGCATTGCCATTGTTGGTTGTTATTTGTTGTGTTGTCTAGCGTCTTTTCTAAATCCCCATGGTTCCTCAAACTTACCAGCCCATAAATGGTAGGCGCTTTAGCCTATTGATTCCCTAAGCGACCCGATAGTCGATTGCGCTACTGGGAGGCAAAAGCCTCGTCCCAACAGTAAAATACGTGTGACCTTCAAATTTCGGAGCATTATTGTTGGTCGTCAATATGTTATGACAAATCTATTGCATCTCCTTCCTGTCAGTGTAGGGTGCGGGTAATGATTATGTAATGGTGGAAATGTCTGAAAATACAGTAAACCCATACGACAAACAAAAACTGAGAAATATTCATGTTCTCGTTGTTATTAGCAGCCGTCAGGCCGCTGATCTCATCAAGCAAATATTTGAAAGTATTGGTTTCAAATCTATTCATATCGCCTACAATGCAATTGAAGCGGTTGCTTTGCTAAGGACCGTTCGCGTGCACATGATTATTGCGGACGCACAGCTGGAACTCACCGGTAACTCTGTTGCTTCATCAATGGCGGATGATGATGACGAGGTGCTGGAGCTTCTCGGTTTAAAATTCGTTCAACGTCTTCGCTATTCACCAAAATCGCCAGCGGCCTACACGCCCATTCTAATTTTGATGGATAGCCCGAATGTGGAGACTATTATCATTGCGCGTGATGCAGGCGTGAATGAAATCGTCATTAAACCTATTGAGGCTCGTCCCTTCTGTGAGCGTGTCGTCAATCTGATCGACAACCCTCGTATGCACATCACTTCCGACAATTATAAGGGACCATGTCGACGGAGGAAGAACGCAGGCCCTCCATCAGGCATGGAAGAAAGGCGTAAGCGTGATATTCGATTAATTACTTGTGACGAATTGCGGGGGCGTAAAACATGAGTGAGTCACGATCATCTCTTGAGCCCATCATTGCCTATGAAGGTAATTGCAGCCTCAAAATGGAACTGGGTGAAGGGTTTAAAATATCTCCCTACATCACGGAAGAGACGATAGCGTCATGCGATAAACTTTTGCAGCGTGCATTCGACGAATTTTTCCAGAAGCTTGAGCCTGATTTTCGGCAATTGGAATTTATTGCCAATAGTATTGCCGATCCTATTTCGGAAGAAGATATCCATTCGATGCAAATTCTTTGTTACAATATGAAGAATTACGCGAAGGTATTGGGTTTTACACTGATTACCGAGATATGCTTACATGTCGTTAATGCAGTGAATACAAACAAGCTTTCATTCAGAGTCCAAAAGGCACTTATTCAAAATATGATCGGCGTTCTTAAGATCGCCTTTGATCAGAAAATACAATCTGACGGGGGAGAAACAGGTAAGGAAATTCTTACCCGTCTAAAAACCTTGTTACCTTAACCTATTGATGCGTTCGAGGTTGGTTGATTTTGGGTCACCAATCGTAACACAATACCGTTGCCAGTGACGAGCGCCCAGACTAGAAGGGTGCCATGCAACAGATAAAGATTATCCTCCAATTATTTCGGCGCTGGCTAACCCGCGAAGAACATCGGCAAAAAGCGCGCGAAGTGAAGGCGCAGCTGCACCGTGCTTTCACCGAACATCCGGAAGAAACAGGCGAAACCTATCCGCAGCATTTATGGTTCACCACCAAAATGGCGCTGCGGTTTTTATACACCATGCTGGTGTTGATGATTCATGGCATTTTCCCGTTTCTGTTGACGCGGGCGGCCAGCAGCCAGATTGAACATGTGTACCGCATTATGAAAGCGCGGATTCCGAAGAATCGTCGCGAAGAAATCGATGCCGACGATGATGTGAGATATACCGGGTGAATATGGCGCGCGTTGCCATTCTGGGCTTCGGTTTCAGCGGCCTCATGGTGGTTGCCAATCTGGTTCGCAGCGCCACTCGCCCCCTTGAAATCTATATTATCAGCCCTGATGCAAGCGGTCTTGGAATCGCCTATAGCACCACGCATTTGGGCCATTTGCTGAATGTGCCCGCAGGGCGCATGGGGGCGTTTGCCGATGATGTGGGGGGCTTTCACGCATGGCTGCAAACCCAAACCACCCACCAGCATTTTACCCCCGCCGATTTTGTGCCGCGTGCCATTTATGGGCAATATCTGCAATCTATCTGGCGTGACACGCAGGAAATAGCGGTGCAAAAAAAGCTGATGTTAAAGATGGTTCCGGCGACGGCAACGCATATGGCAACGGGCGACGAACTGGCCGTGCGCACTGACCGTGGTGACAACATTGCGGTGGATGAAATAGTGCTGGCCACCGGCCATGAAATGCAGCCCGTGCTGACGCATTTGCCTGCCGACAAGGTTATTCAAAATCCGTGGGTGCCGGATGCATTTGCTGCAGCAAAAAACTGGGCATCGCCCGTGATGCTGATGGGGGCAGGGCTGACGGCCATTGACGTGCTGCTGTCACTTCGCGCGGCGGGTTATGCGGGCGAGGTCATCATGGTTTCGCGCCACGGGTTGTTGCCGCAAGTGCATGCGTCCATTTCCCAACCACATGCGTTTGATAAAGATGTGTGGCTCGCAGCGCCATCGCTGCTGAAATGGATGCGCATGCTGCGCCACGCCGCAGCAACACACGAATGGCGGGCGGTGGTCGATAGTATTCGCCCGCACACCGCGCAGCTGTGGCAGCGCCTCACCACGCGTGAGCAGCAGCGGTTTATGCGGCGGCTGATGTCGTTTTGGAATGTGCATCGCCACCGCATGGCCCCCGAAATTGCGGCGCAAGTGCAGGCCGAAATGGCTGCGGGCACGCTGCGTGTGGTCAAAAATAAACAGATCGACGCAGTCATCGCGAACGATAAACTGACGCCCGATCACACAGTGATCAATTGCACCGGCCCCAAAATGAATGTGGCCAAATCGTCCAAGCCGCTGCTGAAACAAGCACTGGCCGATGGCGTGATTGAGCAGCACGCCACGAAAGCAGGCATTGCGGTGGACCCGGAATATCGTGCCTGGGGCGCGGCCTATCCGCGCCTATCGGTCATCGGGTCGCTGATGACGGGGCAGTTTTTAGAATCGGCCGCCGTGCCAGAACTGCGCGTGCAGGCGGCAGTGATTGCGGCACGCATGGAAGCGATTTAGAAACCAGATAATCAAAACTTAATAATTTCTTAATCTTTTTACGACATGCTTCACTATTCAGTAGCAATAAGGAATGAAGCGCATGAGCGAAGCCTTGCCACCAGAAGCCGGACAAAAAGCACCCGCAGAAGCAGGGCCACCATCCGCGCTAACTACCGCGCCAACTAATAGTGCAAGTGAAGCGGATACGATTCCAGAAATCGTGGTAGTGGCTGAAAAGTCCGCACGGAATAAACCAAATCTATTTGGTGATATTGCGCATAGTCTTGGGAATGCAATGACATCCGTCCCGAGGAGTATCGCGGGCGGCGTCAATGATTTAACGCAGATACCGCATGATGTTGTTGGGTTAATAAACGGCAAGAAGGGCGCTGGCGTGGACTTGGCGTTGCATGTTTCTGGCGTTGCTGAAGCTGCCTATGCAGTATCAAATCCTGTGGGTAAAATGGTTGCTTCCGCATCACAGATTCCGACGGGTTGGGTGGCAGATGCCGTAGTGAAGCATTTTACACCGGCCCCTGCGTCGTCAATGTCAGCGGAGCAAGATCCTGCAGCTACTGGTAAGCAAGCATTGGCTGCGCCACCAGTGCCAGAATCACTTGCGGGACTCCCTAAGGGTGTGCTTGAAAACGCGAAAAATATAGGCGCAGCTGCACTACAATCTAATGGTGAGGTGAACCCAGCCAATGCCGCAAAACAAAACACACACACTGTTGGGCTGGCTAACTAACCACTAAGCCGTCTTGCTGGCTTTCTCGGCGCGTTTGCGCATGTTGGGGTCGAGATGTTTTTTGCGAAGACGAATATTCTTCGGCGTCACTTCCATCAGCTCGTCTTCCTCAATATAGGCAATCGCCTGCTCCAGCGTTGGTACGCGCGGTGGCGTCAGCTTCACGGCTTCATCCTTACTGGTGGTGCGGATGTTGGTGAGCTGCTTGGCTTTCAGCGCGTTCACTTCCAGGTCATTATCGCGGCTGTGCTGGCCGATAATCATGCCTTCATAAATGCGCACGCCGTGCGGAATGATGAGGAAGCCGCGTTCTTCAAGGCCCCAGAGTGCATATTCAACCGCCACACCGGTACCGTTTGAAATAAGCACGCCGTTGCGACGGCCGGGAATGTCGCCTTTATAGGGCGCGTAGCCATGGAAAATGCGACTGAGCACGCCTGAACCACGGGTGTCGGTCATGAATTCACCTTGATAGCCAATCATGCCGCGTGAGGGGATGAGGAATTTCATGCGCAATTTGCCACCCGAGGATGGGCGCATTTCCGTCATGTTGCCTTTGCGGACGGAGAGTTTTTCAACCACCACGCCCGAATATTCTTCATCGACATCGACTTGTACTTCTTCGATCGGTTCGATGGTCTGGTCGTTCTCGTCTTTCTGGAACAGCACGCGTGGACGGCTTACCGATACTTCGAATCCTTCGCGGCGCATGGTTTCAATCAGCACGCCCAGTTGCAATTCGCCGCGGCCACCCACTTCAAACGCATCGGCTTTTTCGGTTTCTTTCACGGTAATTGCCACGTTGCTTTCCGCTTCTTTAAACAGGCGATCACGGATCATGCGGCTGGTGACTTTGGTGCCTTCGGTGCCGGCCAGTGGCGAATCATTCACGCCGATGGTAATGGCCATGGTTGGCGGATCAATCGGCGTGGCGCGCAGCGGTGATTGCAGCTCCATGGCACCCACGGTGTCGGCCACAGTGGTGTTGGTGAGGCCGGCGATGGAAACGATGGAGCCAGCCGCGGCTTCGTTCACGGGGTTGCGCTCAATACCGTCGAACGATAGCAGCTTGGTGATGCGGCCTTGCTCAACCACGGTACCATCAAGGCGTAGACCTTTTACGGGCATGCCCACTTTGGCGGTGCCGCTTTCAATTTTACCGGTCAGCACGCGGCCAAGGAAGTTGTCAGATTCGATGAGGGTAACGAGAAAGGCAAAGGTCGCATCCGCATCCACATCGGGCTCTTCCACATAGCGCACCACTTCATCCATAATGCAGTGCAGGTTCTCACGCGGATCGTTCAAATCTTTCACGGCCCAGCCATTGCGGCCGGAGGCGTAAATCAGCGGGAAATCAAGCTGTGCATCGTTGGCATCAAGCGCGACGAACAGATCGAACACTTCGTTCACTACTTCATCGACGCGGGCATCGGGGCGGTCCACCTTGTTAATCACCACAATGGGGCGCAGGCCAAGGGCGAGGGCTTTCATGAGCACGAATTTGGTTTGTGGCATGGGGCCTTCGGCCGCATCGACCAATACCAATACTCCGTCAACCATCCCTAGGATGCGCTCTACCTCGCCACCGAAATCGGCGTGGCCGGGGGTGTCGATGATGTTGATGCGGGTGTCTTTCCACTGAATGGAAGTACATTTGGCCAGAATGGTGATGCCGCGTTCTTTCTCGAGGTCGTTGCTATCCATCACGCGTTCTTCCACGCGCTGGTTGTCGCGGAAGGTGCCGGCTTGGCGCAGCATCACGTCGATCAACGTGGTTTTGCCGTGGTCAACGTGGGCAATAATAGCAATGTTTCTCAAGGCGCTCATGGTTCTGTTGTTTTGCGTGATCGCGGCGGTCTAGGTCGTCGTGACCGTGCTCGGTTGCTCATGTAGCGCTGCTACACTGCGCTCCGGCGCGCGGTCTCTCCTACTAATCCCATCCACGCTGACGCAAAACCCTCTCAATAAAATGGTTTTGGTCCACACGGCGTGTGGTTTGTGCGCCGCAATAAGCGATTTTTCGCCGTTTGGCTAGTGTTTTGTTCGAGTTTTTTGTGGGGTGGCGCCAATGCCGCTAAGGCGCAGCAGGGCTATTTCGAGGTCCTTGCCCACGGCAACCAGGCTATTGGTGAGCCGCGCCTCAAGCATGGCGCCCATGATATAGATATGCATTTCGCGGGCGGTGCGAGCAATGCCCGTTTTGGCAATCATGCCCTCGCGCGCGGCGTTTTTCAGGAAGCGTTCAATATAGCCGCAATAAAGTTCCGACATTTCTTCGGCGCGGGTTTGCAGTTTTTTATCGCGGGCGCCGGCTTCGGCAGCCACCAGCGCATAAGGGCAGCCACACACCATGCCATGGTCGGCCAGCGATTCTTTTTGTTCATCGAGAATGAGGCGGCAAATTTCTTTTAACTGTGCGCGCGGCGAGCGTTTGACTTCAAAAAATGCATCAAGCTCGGCTTTGGCCTCGTGCCAGCAATCTTCCAGCGCGGCGGCGGTAAGCTCGGACTTGGAGGGGAAGAAATGGTAGAAGCTGCCTTTTTGCACACCGGCGGCGCGGCAAATATCATCGACGCTCACCTGCCCATAGCTGCTCGACCAGATGAGCGCGTGGGTGGCGTCAAGCAATTTGCGTTTGGTGTTTGACGGCGGGCGAGCCATGGCATCCATGATGTATGGTTGAATGGCCACAATCTACACATACTTGACTGGTTGGTCAAGTTTCTTACGCTTTATGCTTGACTGGTTAGTCAACCCACCGTAGTTTGAGCCAAATAAAAAATACCAAAGGTGTGTGATGACGGCCTACCCAAAACCCAACAAATCGCGTTTCCCCTTCCGGCTATTCCTTCTTGGTGCAGTGATTGGTGCCGGCATCTATTGGGGGCCTGGATTGTTGCCGCAGGGTGGCGGCGCGGGTGCGCCGGGTGGCCCAGCCGGTGAGGCTATGCCGGTGAGCGTGGCGCAGGCGCTTGGTAAATCGGTTGCGGTGTGGAGCGATTTTTCCGGTAAAATTGAGGCCGTGCATTCGGTGGAAATTCGCCCGCGCGTGGGCGGCCATATTACGGCTGTGCATTTTAAAGATGGCGCCGATGTGAAAGCGGGTGCGCCACTGTTTCAAATTGATGTGCGGCTTTATGAAGCGGAAGTGATGCGCGCACGCGGCGCGCTTGCCTCGGCTGAATCGGCGCAATCCATCACCGCGAAAGATTTTGCGCGGGCCAAGCAGCTGATTGGCAGCAAAGCAATTTCAACGGCGGAATATGAAGCGAAGGCGTCGGCCCTCAATCAGGCGAATGGTGCGCTGGAATCGGCCCGCGGTGCATTGCGGGCAGCGGAAGTCAACGTGAATTACACCACCATTCGTGCCCCCATTGGCGGTAAAATAAGCCGTGCTGAAATTACGGAAGGTAACGTGGTTGACCCGGCGGCCAATGTGGTGCTGGCCAGCATTGTGACATTGTCACCTATTTATGCGAGCTTTGATTTGGACGAGCAAACTTTTCTGACCACCATTGCCGGTGTTCCCGCCGCGAAGTTGAAAAAAATTCCGGTGGAAGTGGGTTTGGCAAACGATGTGGGCACGCCCAACAAGGCGACCATTCACTCGTTTGATAATCAAATTGCGCCGGACAGCGGCACCATTCGTGTGCGTGCGTTGATTGCCAATAAAGACCAGCGGTTACTGCCGGGCCTTTTTGCCAAAGTGCGCATTGGTTCGCCTGACGTGCAACCATCCATACTGATCAACCCCACGGCCATTGGTACCGACCAGAACAAGAAATTTGTATTTGTGGTGGGTACGGAAAATAAAGCCGAATATCGTGAAGTGGTGCTAGGCACCATGAGCGATGGCTTACAAATTATCACCAGTGGTTTGAAAGAGGGTGAGCGGATTGTGGTGAACGGTTTGCAGCGCCTGCGCCCGGGCGCGCCCATGATGCCAACGCTTGTTGATATGGTTACGTTGAAGGCGGCTGATGCCCCGCCCGCTGTGGCAGCGCCCTAGATGGCCGGACTCGACATTTCGCATAAGTTTATCGACAAACCCATTCTGGCGGGCGTGCTGTCGTTCTTTATTTTTATTGCCGGCGTTATTTCCGTTTTCTCGCTGCCTATTTCCGAATATCCGGAAGTGGTGCCGCCGCAAGTGGTGGTGCAGGCAGCCTATCCGGGCGCCAACCCCAGAGTCATTTCAGAAACCGTGGCCGCGCCGCTTGAGGAGCAAATCAACGGCGTGGAAGACATGCTGTATATGAGCAGCCAGGCGAATACCGACGGCAATGTGTCGATCACGGTGACGTTTAAAATTGGCACCGACCCTGATAAGGCGCAGCAATTGGTGCAAAATCGGGTGAGTCAGGCCACGCCGCGCCTGCCCGATGTGGTGCGCGCGCTGGGTGTTTCTACGGTGAAAAGCTCGCCGGATTTAATGATGGTGGTGCATTTATTTTCGCCAAATGATCGTTATGACATGGCCTATTTGCGCAACTATGCACTGCTCAATGTAAAAGATCGCTTGGCGCGGTTACAGGGCGTGGGGAAGGTGGAGCTTTTTGGCTCGGGCGATTATGCCATGCGCGTGTGGCTGGACCCGCAAAAAATTGCGGCGCGTCATTTAAGCGCCTCGCAAGTAGTGGGTGCTATTCGTGAACAAAACGTGCAAGTAGCGGCGGGTATTATTGGTGCTTCGCCCATTGCTGCCGATGTGCCGTTCGAGCTGCCGGTGAATGTGCAGGGACGGCTGAAGTCGGTTGAAGAATTTAAGAATATTGTGATTAAAGCTGACAGCAAAGGGGCCGTTACCAAGCTGGGTGATGTGGCCCGGGTTGAGCTTGGCGCATCGAGCTATTCACTGCGTTCGCTGCTGAACAACAAACCGGCGGTGGCCATTCCCATTTTTCAAAGC
>CANEUT010000016.1 GCA_947441895.1 Rickettsiales bacterium
ATAACCATAATAAGGAATCACCGCCGTGATGCGACGCGCACTGGCGCGCTTTAGCGCATCCAGTGTAATCAGCAATTCCATAATATGATCGTTCGCGGGTGCGCTGGTCGATTGAATGAGGAACACATCTTCGCCGCGCACATTTTCTTGCACTTCCACAAAAATCTCTTCGTCGGAAAAGCGGCGAATCGTGGCTTCGGTCAGCTTCACATTCAAATAGTCCGACATCGCTTGCGCGAGGGGAACGTTGCTGTTGCCGGCAATGAGTTTCATGGTGGCTCCGAGGTGATGGGAGGTTCATAGACCAAAATCACCATTCGCCAAATTCTTTTTTAGGGAGGTTGCATAGGAGGGCACAAACCCTCATAACTACCTCCATGCTTAATACTCCTTTACCCGATTTAGTCGTTCTGCTTGCCGCGGCGGTGGTCATTGTGGCCGCCTTTCGCGCGCTTAAGCTCAGCCCGGTGCTTGGCTATTTGGTAGCAGGCGCCGTTATTGGTCCCAGCGGCCTTGGGTGGATTGGCGCACTCGATGTTACCTCCGCCATTGGCGAACTTGGCATTGTGTTCCTGTTGTTCATGATCGGACTCGACCTGTCGTGGGACCGGCTGAAGGCACTGCGCGGCCAGGTATTTGGCCTTGGCACCGCGCAAGTCATCATCACCGGCGCCGCGTTTATGGGTCTGGCCCACAGCGCGGGACTCAACCTTACCACCGCGCTCATTGTGGGTGGTGGGCTTGCCCTATCATCCACCGCCATTGTGTTGGAAGTGCTGCGTGAACGACGCGAGATTGCCAGCCAAACCGGCCGGCTGTCATTTGCCATTCTCATTCTGCAAGATCTGGCGGTGCTGCCACTGCTGGTGCTGGTGCCACTCATTGCGAATAATCATGGGTCGCTGGTGGAAACACTCGCCACCTCAACGGCGCGCGCGGTGGCCGCCTTGGCGGTGATTATTGTGGTGGGGCGCTTGCTGCTGCGCCCGCTGTTTCGACTCATCGCCCGACTCGATATTCACGAACTTTTCGTGGCCGCTATTTTTCTGGTGGTGTTGGGGCTTTCATGGGCCACCGAAAGCGCCGGACTTTCCATGGCGCTGGGCGCTTTCATTGCGGGAATGCTGATTGCTGAAACCGAATTTCAGCATCAGGTGGAAGCCGATGTGAAGCCCTATAAAGCGCTGCTGATGGGGTTGTTTTTTATGACGGTCGGCATGAAAACGAACCTATCGTTCATTGTTGCCTTTAAAGAAGAAATTCTGCTGATGGCGGTGGGCATTATTGCCATTAAAGCCATGCTGTTATTTGGTTTACTGCGCATCGCGGGCTATGGCAAACGCACTTCGGGTCACACGGCATTGCTGCTGGCGCAAGGCGGTGAATTCGCCTTCATTCTGTTTGGCCTTGCCGCCGCGCTTGGGGTGATGGAGGGCGATCTATCGCAAAAACTTTTGCTCGCCATTACCCTCACCATGGCGGCCACGCCCCTGCTCGACACGCTGGGCATGCAGTTTGAAAAACGCTGGTGGCGGCGCGTGCGCCGCGACCCCAAACTCATCGCCGAAGAAGCGCGTGATCTCGACGGTCATGTGGTGTTAGCAGGCTATGGTCGCATGGCGCGGTTGATTGCCGATCACCTGGCGCAAGAGAACATCAAATTTGTCGCGCTCGATACCGACCCGCGTGAAGTCAGCGCCGGACGCATGCGCCACCATCCGGTGTATTACGGCGATGCCGCGCGGCCCGATGTGCTGGAAGCCATTGGCGTGTCGCGCGCGGTGGCGCTGGTCATTACACTGCACGACCCTGATGCGGCCGATAAATTGCTGCGCGCCATGCGTACCAGCTACCCTGATTTACCCATCATGGTGCGCGCGCGTGATTTGGCGCATGTGCATGCGTTGGAATTGATGGGCGCCACCAAAGCCGTGCCCGAACTGCAAGTGTCGAGCATGCGGCTGCTCAGCGGATTGCTCAAAGTGCTCAACCGTCCGGAAGAAGAAATTCAGCGCGTCATGTCGCAGATGCGATAGTCTTGTTTGTTCGGATTTGTCTCCTGACAAAATCCTCACGCCGCTCTCGCGGGCTCATGGCTGGCTCACCCTGTTCGCCTGCTATCGTTCAACTGTTTGTAGGGTAGGTGCGTAGCCGAAGGCGAGCCGAGCAGAAACACAGGGGGCACAATAGATTATTGTGCCCCCATTGCACTTAATTATTCAATCGTTTGTAGAGTTCCCGCGTAGCCTTCCATGGCGAGCCGCGAAGCGAGGGGGTTTGGGGGGTTCGCCCCCAACGCGGGCTTGTTCTTTACTACAAGCCCGCTATAGATACATCCTATGCAACACACCACCCTCATCACCGGCGCGGGCAAACGCATTGGCGCCACTATTGCCCGCCACTTGGCCGCGCAAGGTCATGCGCTGGTGCTGCATTATCATCAGTCGAAAGCCGAAGCAGAAGTACTGGCAGCGGAACTGAAAAATGCTCACGCAACCACGGTCACATTGGTGCAGGCGAATCTTTCGCAACCCGATACATTGGTGAGTTTTTGGAGCGGCCTGCCACCCGTCACCCACCTCGTTCACAATGCCTCGCGCTTCACGCGCGACTCCATCACCAGCATGACACCGCATGATCTGCGCGATCATCTGGCGGTGAATTTTGAATCGCCGCTGTTGCTGACCCAAGGGTTTGTCAAACAGCTTCCCGCCCGCACCGAAGGCACCGTCACCGTGCTGGGCGATGGCACCATCGGCTGGAGCATTTCACCGGAATTTTTCAGCTATGCCATCAGCAAACACGCCTGGGCATCGACCATTGAATTGCTGGCCGCCGCCTGCGCACCCCATGCCCGCGTGAATATGATTGCCCTTGGCCCCACTTTGCCCGGCGCACAAGATGACGACTCCATGTTCACCCGCCTTGCCGCCCACGCACCGCTCAAACGTCATGGCACACCGGCCGAGGTGATTACCGCGCTTGATTATTTACTGGCCGCCCCCGGCGTAACGGGGCAGATTATTTCGCTCGCCAACGGCTTTGGCTTAAGCGGTTTCAGGCCACCAGAAGCACTGTAGCCGCGAAATATTATCTACATGGGCCCTGATGACCTACTAACGCACGCAAAACGGGCGGCGCCTGGCACAAAACGCATGGGTGGGCAAAAGAGTCACACAATAAAATTCATATAATTCATTCGGTTGTCTTATTTGCTTATAATTTGGGCAAAGTGCGTGCAGGGTTTGGTTTGCTGGCTGCGCGGGGCTTACTTTCAGCTTGGCCCCAGACTTATCCACAGGTTTGGTGGATAGTCTGGCCGCACCCTGCGTTCGCGCCTATCTAACCTCTATGGATAGCACCGAGAACACTCCCCTCATTGGCCCGGAAGCGGTGCGCGCCGCGCTGAAAACCATTCCGCCGTCGCCGGGCATTTACCGCATGGTCGATGCGGGCGGCAAGCTGCTTTACGTGGGCAAGGCCAAGAACCTGCATAACCGGGTGACGAACTATGCCACCGCGCGCGACCTTTCCACGCGTATTCTGCGCATGGTGTCGCAAATCGCCAGTGTGGAAGTGGTGGTGACGCAAAACGAAGCCGAAGCGCTGCTGGTGGAAGCCAGCCTCATCAAGCGCTTTGCACCGCGCTATAATATTCTGCTGAAGGACGATAAAAGTTTTCCCGAGCTGCTGATTGCGCACGACCACCCCTTCCCGCGTATTGAAAAACATCGCGGCGCGCATCGCAAGAAAGGCGAATATTTTGGACCGTTCGCATCGGTTGGGGCGCTGAACGAAACCATGAATTTGCTGCAAAAAGTTTTTCTGCTGCGCCCCTGCGCCGACACCATTTTCAAGAACCGTTCGCGCCCCTGTTTGCAATATCAAATCAAACGCTGTTCAGCGCCGTGCGTTGGTTATGTCACGCCTGAGGCATATGGCGAACAAGTGGCCAAAGCACGTGACTTTCTGCACGGTAAACACCGCGATGTGCAAGATGATTTGGCCACGCAAATGGCCGCCGCCAGCGAGGCGATGGATTACGAAAAAGCCGGCCTGTTGCGCGACCGCATTCGCGCCCTCACCCAGGTGCAGCAAGAACAGGGGCTGCGCGCGGTGGGGCTGAACAATGCCGACGTCATGGCCCTCGCCCGGCGCGGCAGCAAAAGCGTGGTGCAGGTGTTTTTCTATCGGCAGGGAAGCCATTTCGGTAATCAGTCCTTCCACCCGAGGCATGAGGCCGATGCGAGTGATGCCGAAGTGATGGCCGCCTTCATGGCGCAGTTCTATCAGTCGCACACACCCCCGCCCGAAATTCTGGTGAACCTGATGCCCGACGAGGCAAGCCTGCTGGCCGAGGCACTGGCCATGCAAGCGGGTTATGGCATCGACCTGCGGCAGCCCCAACGTGGCGACAAGCTGACCTTGATTGAAAATGCTGCAAGCAATGCCGAAGCCAGCCTCGCCCGCGAAGAGATGGAGCAGGCATCCATCTTCGCCAATTTGCAGAAGCTGCAACAACTGTTTGGTTTGGCCAGCCTGCCCAAGCGCATCGAGGTTTATGATAACAGCCACATCATGGGTCGCCACGCGCTGGGTGCATTCATTGTGGCGACGCCAGAAGGGTTCGATAAAAAGTCGTATCGCAGCTTCAACATCAAAGACGTGAACACCGAACCCGGCGATGATTACGCCATGATGCGTGAAGTGTTTAGAAGACGGTTTAAAAATATAAGTGGTTCGGGTTTGTCTGCTGACAAAACCCTCACGTCGCTCAAGGCTGGCTCGCCCAGCTCGCTCACCACCATACTTGCTTCGGAAGAGCCGAGCATAGCCGAAGGCGAGCCGCGCAGCGAGGGGGTTAAGGGGGGCCCGCCCCCTTCAACGGAAGAGCGTGCTCTTCCGGATTTAATTCTCATCGATGGAGGACTTGGCCAGTTGCACGCGGTGGAAGAAGCCCTAAAAGAAATATCGGTCGAGGGCTTGAACCTGGTGGCCATTGCCAAGGGGGTCGATCGCAATGCGGGGCGCGAATGGTTTTTCATGCCGGGGCGCGAACCATTCCAACTGCCCGAGAACGATGCGGCGCTTCACTACCTGCAGCGCCTGCGCGACGAGGCACACCGCTTCGCCATTGGCAAACATCGCAACAAACGTTCGGCGGCGCTCACCACCAGCGCGCTCGATGATATTCCCGGCATCGGCGCTGGCCGCAAACGCGCCTTGCTCAACCATTTCGGCAGCCGCGCCGATGTGGAAGTAGCCACCCTTACCGAGCTTGAAAAGGTGGATGGCATTTCCAAAAAAACTGCCCAAGCGATTTACGATTATTTTCATGGGTAAAAATATTTAATCTTGTCATCCCTGCAAAAGCAGGGATCTACTTCAAGGAGATTCCCGCCTGCGCGGGAATGACAAATTAGAGAGTAAGACTATTCATTTTAAACCGTCTTTCTCTCTATCCTTGACTCCCTAGCGCCTAACGCCTAGCCCTAGTCCTCATGAAACCTACCCAATCCATTCTCATCATCGGCGGCGGCAACATGGGCGGGGCGCTGGCGCGCCGTTGGCATGAGGCAGGCTTCGCCGTGCATGTGGTGGAAAGCAACGAACAGCGCCGCCGCGAACTGAGTGCAGATGGGCTTCCATGCTACGCAGAATTGGCCGCCGCACCCACCACCGAAATCGCCGTACTGGCCATCAAGCCGCAGCAGTTCAAGCCGGAAAATTTTGTGCTGGCCGACACATTTTGCATTTCCATCATGGCGGGCATTTCGCTGGCGCAGCTTTCAACCATTACCCAGTCATGGGTGCGCATCATGCCCAACCTGCCATCGGTGATTGGCGAGGGAATGAGCGTTGCCTGCGCCCCCGCTTTGCCCCCCGCTGAGCGCACGCTTGTCGATACGCTTTTTTCTATCATTGGCCACATCGAGTGGGTGGAAAATGAAGCGGCGATGCATGCCGTCACCGCCATTTCTGGTTCCGGCCCCGCCTATGTGTTTGCCCTGATGGAAGCGCTGGAAGTGGCCGCCACCAAACTTGGCCTTACCCCTGAATTGGCGCACCGGCTGGTGGCCCAAACCGCCAAAGGTGCGGCGCTGCTGGCCGACCAATCAACCGATGATTTTGCCACCCTGCGCCGCAACGTCACCAGCCCCGGCGGCACCACCGAAGCCGCCCTGAAACAGTTGGAAAAACATGGTCTTATGCAGATGGTTGAAGACGCCGCCGAGGCTGCAACTATTCGCTCTAAGGAATTGAGCGAATAGCTTTTCTGGCGCACTAAAGTGCGCGTGGGGGCGCCCCTCCCCCGCTATCGCTCCCCCTCGTTCGGCCTTACGGCCTCCGGCTCGCCATGGAAGGCTACGCAACGACGACTAACCATTCGCGAAGTCAGTCGTCATGCGAGGCCAGTAGGCCGAACCAGCCATGAGCCCGCGAAGCGGCACGCCACAGCGATTTCAGGAGAAATCGCTGGGCGTAAATTAAATGCTTATGTTGCACTGCACAAATAGGGGTTGACATTGCATTGCACCACTCCTATATTGCGATGCAACACATGGTCTGCAGGAGGCCATGTTGATTCACTTATAGGAGATACTCATGGCCGCTCAAAACCCATACACCGATTTCATGAAACAGTTTTCGGAATTCAAAACCCCATCGATCCAAGCGTTCGATGTGAACCAAGTGCTTAACTATGGCCGCCGCAACGCCGAAGCGTATTCGGCTGCTGGTCAGGCCCTTGCTGAAAGCGCTCAAGCCATCACCCGTCGTCAGGCTGAACTGGCCCGCGCGCAAGTTGAAAAACTGCTGAAAACCACCAAAGACATGCTGGTTAACGGTTCGCCAGAAATCAACACCGGCAAACAAGTTGAACTCGCGAAAACCATTTTCGAATCGCAGCTGAACAACCTGCGTGAAGTGTCGGAATTGGTGACCAAGTCGGGCTTCGAAGTGTTCGACGTGCTGAACAAGCGCGCTTCGGAATCGATCGAAGAAATGACCAATGTAGCAGCAACACCTGCAACGAAGAAAAAAGCCGCTTAGTTATTGAGTGATGAAGGTTGGTCTGCTGACCAACCTTCATTGCAGCAACGCTTGCTCATGGCTGGTTCGCCCAGCTCACGAGAGAATACCAAAGCGTCGGAACGAGAGTTTCGGCGCTTTTTCTTGTTAGGCTTATTGGCCCTGTTGTTGCACGGCACGCGGCAGACGAATGGTCGCCTCCAAGCCGGTAATGGCGCCCTGTTCATCACGGATATTTTCCAGGCTCACCTCACCGCCATGGCTTTGGGCAATGGCCCGCACAATGGAAAGCCCCAAACCCACCCCACCCGTTTTGATATTGCGCGATGGCTCAAGTCGGGTGAAGGGCTTAAATACATGTTCCTGCTCAGCCTCGGGAATGCCCGGGCCAACATCAGTCACTTTAATGCGCACAAACGTCAGGCTTTGTTCCAGCGAAAGAATGGCCACGCCGCCCCCATAGCGCAAGGCATTATCGATCAAATTCGCCACGGCGCGGCGCATGGCTTGCGGGCGAAGCATTAGCGTCACCGGCGTCATTAGCCCCAGTCGCACATCGCTGTTTTGTCGCTGATATTGCTGCACCACATCGGCCAAAAATAGCACTACGTCCAGCGGCTCGGCCAGCTCGCCGGCGTCACCACGGGCAAAGTCTAAATACTCATCAATCATCACCCGCATTTCTTCAATATCGGCCGCCAGCGCATCCCGCGTGACGTCATCAATTTTTCCCATTTCTATTTCCAACTTCATGCGGGTCAGCGGTGTGCGCAAATCATGGCTAATGCCGGCTAGCATTTCGGTGCGGCTGGCCACATGGCGGCGAATCCGTTCGGACATCATGAGAAAGGCGCGGCCAGCGCGGCGAATTTCAATGGCCCCGCGCGGGCTGAAATTCACCACCTCTTGCCCCAGCCCAAATTGCTCGGCCACGCGCGCCAGCTGCACAATGGGCCGCACCTGATTGCGCAAAAACAAAATGGCAATCGTGGTGAGCAGCAGGGCCGAACCCACCATCCATAAAATGAAAATAAAGGTGGTGCTGCTGGCCAAACGTTTACGGTTCATATCAAGATTCAGCACCCCCGCTTCCACCGCGATGCGAATGCGAATCGTATCGGTGTTCAGGGTCACGATGCTGAATTTGTGAGGAATGCGACGGCTGAGATTATCATAAAAATCGGGATAGTCAGAAGCGCCAACGGCTGGCTTAAATCGACTGCTATCCACGTCGAGTGTTGCCTTCATGCCCAGCTGGTTGGCACGCTCATGGGTGCGGCGAACCGCGTCATCCGGGCCAATGCGCATGTTCAAATCGTAATAAATATCCGAGAGCATGGCCACTTCCGCCGCCGCCGAATTCGCCATATTACGCACCACGCTATCCCAGTGGCGATCATAAAAAACATAGGCCACAAACAGCTGCAACAAAATCACCGGCAACAGCAAAATAAGCAGCGCCCGGCTAAACAGGCTGCTGGGCATCATGCGCTTCAGGCTGATACGTCGTGCCCGCGCGCGGCGATGAAGCTGCTGTTTAAGCCTGGTCGGCATAGAGCACATATCCGGCATGGCGAATGGTTTGCAAATAGGTGGGCTTACCCGGTTGCGGTTCAATTTTTTTTCGCAGACGGTTAATTTGCACATCAATCGAACGTTCATTATGCACGTCGCCCAGTTTTGTGGCCAGCGCCTCGCGGCTAACCGGTGTGCCTGCCGCTTCCGCCAGAATACGCAAACAATCGCTTTCGCTGGAGGTTAAATAAACCGGCATGCCCGCATGAACAAGGCGACCCGAGCTCAGATCGAACCGATAGTCGCCAAACTTCACCGCCTGTTTGCTAAGCGCAGCATCGCGGCGACGGGCCAGCATATTTTCCAACCGCAGCAATAATTCGCGGGGAGCAAAGGGCTTAGCCAAATAATCGGCCGCGCCCGCTTCCAGGCCCGAAATGCGATCTTCGGCCTCGCCGCGCGCGGTGAGCAGCAGCACCGGCGGCGATCCGGCGCGATTTTTCAGGCGGGCGGCATAGGCAATGCCACTTTCACCCGGCATCATCACGTCGAGCACCATGCCGTCGACCGCAAAAACATCCAACAGCTCTTCAGCCTCCTCAGCATGGCTGGCCGTGGAAATAAAAAAACCATGCTCGCCCAGAAACTGCTTCAGCAATGAACGCAGCCGCTCATCGTCATCGACAACAACAATATGCGGGGCTTTGCTTATGATGGCGGCGTCGGTCATGTCGCTCTCGCGGGCTCGATTAAAAATAAATACACTGCCTAGGGCATTTTTTCAGTAACACATGCAGCGCCCCTTCGCCTCCTTTTTCTGGCGAGGCAACCGCCATGCCTGCCACCATGCGGCGCATGTCCGGCTCATTCAACCATTCGGGCACGGCGCGGCGCAACACCCCTTCGCCCACACGGCCTTTGCCGGTGATAATAAGCACATGGCGGTGACCAAGAGCATAGTGTTTGTGGATGAAATCGTTGGTGCGCCTATACGCTTCGATTTTACTTAATCCGTGTAAATCAAGCGTCGCCATCACGGGCCCGCGTGATTTCAACTGTCTACCAGCGGCGCGGGTGGTAAGGGGTGCCACAGGCGGCAGAGCCACTTCCCTTTTATGCTTTTTCACCGTGGTTTTGGATATGGCTGGCGGGTCAATCTCAGCCGCCAGCGCATCCATTGCTTCAGCTTCATCATCCCCCTCAGGCGGGGTGGTTTTTATGGTGAAGCGGTTACTTTCGCGCCAGATTCGACGCTCTTGCTCGGTGGGCAACCGCTTCTTCACTTCGACCCGGCGGCAGCAAAGGGTGATTTCGGCGTCGCCGCCGGCATCACTTCAAACGGTGAAGCAGGCATGGAATTTGGTGCAATGGGTGGTGCGGGTGGCGGCGCAAGTTGCGATCCCGCGGCCAGCGGTAATAACCAGAACACATTGGCCTGCGATTTTTGATGGCCCGCATACCATTCCTCACGCTCGCCCATACCATAGAAAATATCGCCGCGATGCGGGCCCTTCAACGCGCCGCCGGTATCTTGTGAAACAAACAGTCGCTGCAATTTCACCTGCCGACCCGTTTGATATTCCGACTGGGTGGTATCGACATAGGTCGGCACACCATAGGCGGCGCGGTCATCATCAATCGCCAACGAACGCAATTTGGTAAGCGGAATGCCCAGTGCACCCTTCGCTGCCTCATTCCCCGGTGATAACTTAAAGAAAATATACGATGGATTCTGGTTCAGTACCTCGTTCATTTGGCTGGGATTGTCGCGCAACCAATCGCGGATCGATTGCATGGAAACATTTTCAAGCTCGCCGCGCTCTTTCAAAATGCGGCCAATGGGCACAAATTCATGGCCATTTTGCGCCGCATATTGCAGCCCGACCGTCTTGCCATTATCAAGCTTCACCTTGCCCGATCCTTGAATATGAAGGAAAGAAAGCATCACCGGATCATCGACATACAGCAGCACTGGCACCTTGCCTTTCAAGGCGCCGCCCACAATTTCGGCGCGGCTGTAATAGGGTTTAAAGAAGTTGCTTGGCACGCCATAAACCGGCGTCAAATAAGGTTTTTTGCGGGTGAGCGACCCGCGCAGTAATGGCTCATAATAGCCGGTCATTAACCCTTGCGGTTTTGATTCGGTTGTCACTTTATAGGGCGCAAAGCGTGATTCAAAGAACTGGCGCGCCCCATCGTTCGTCGGCTGGCCAAGGGCACGGGCATCGTCGCACACTTTTTCCCACTGTGCGCGTACACCAATGGGGCCTTCCTCGCGTGATCGCCAGGCTTTCTCGCCACGGTTCATGTTCGCGCCGCACGAATCCACAAACACGCCAAACGCCTCGGCGTGCGAGTCGTCATTCCAACCACTCAGGTCGTTGAATTTAGCCGGATAAAGTTTTGTGGCATCGCCGCAGGCCGATAAGCCGAGCAGCGCGATAAGAATGAGAAGATGTTTTTTCATAGCCAAGCCATAGCGTGGTAAAGCGGCTTTTGTCACGCCCCTATACGCTGATGCTGGTACTAGCAGCATAAAGTTTTGTGCAGCATGGCTTTTGGGCGACAATTTTTTTATTGCTCGGGTTTGTCTCCTGACAGAAACCCTCGCGATAGCTGATGGCTCGCGCGTCAAACTCGCTCCTGCCACTCAAACATTGGTGGCATCGGCGCGTAGCCTTCCATGGCGCCTGTCCCCCGAAGCCTTGGGCGTTGGGGAAGCCGCGTTAGCGCGGGGGTTTGGGGGCGATGCCCCCATCCGCTACTTCTTCAATTTCTCTATCTCAGCACGCAACGCTTCATTCTCGGCGCGGGCTTTCTCGGCCATGGCTTTCACCACCTCAAATTCATTGCGGTCAACAAAGCGTTCGCCGGCGAAAAGCCGCTCCAGCTTATCGGCCACCATGGTTTCAATTTCACGGCGCATATCCATTAAGCTACCGGCAGCACCGGAGGCCATTTTGGCAAAATCTTCGAACAGCTTGGAATCTTTTTGCATATCGGCAGTGTACAGAATCGAGTAATCAGAGTCGAGAAAAGAACACAGTTTCATCTAAAATAGCCATGGAATTATATAAAAATCACTCGACTCTCGACTCTCGATTCTGATCGCTCTACTATCATCTTTTAATTTTAGGAACATGGAACATGAAACGTATTCTTGTTACCGGCGGCGCCGGATTCATTGGTAGTAACATTGCTGGTACGCTTGCCGATCATACCGAATATCGGGTGGTGGTTGCCGACCAATTCGGTAGCGACGAAAAATGGCGCAACCTTGCCAAGCACCGCATTTATGAAATTATTTCACCCGGTGAGATTTTTTACTGGCTGGAATCCAACAAAAACGAGCTCGACGCCATTATTCACATGGGCGCCATTTCCAGCACCACCGAAACCGATGTTGATTTGATTCTGGAAACTAACTTCACCCTCTCACGTGGGCTTTGGAACTGGGCGGCACAAAATAAAAAGCGCTTCATTTATGCCTCTTCAGCCGCCACCTATGGTGGCGGCGAAGCCGGCTTCAAAGACGATTTAGCGCCCGAGGCATTGGCCAAATTAAAGCCACTGAACGCCTATGGCTGGAGCAAGCAATTGTTCGATCAGTTTGTGGCCATTGCCACCAGTGGCGCAGGCGATAAACTGCCGCCGCAATGGGTGGGCCTTAAATTCTTCAATGTTTACGGTCCGAATGAATATCACAAAGACGGCCAACAATCGGTGGTGGCGCAAATCTTCCCACACGCCAAATATGGCCGTCCGGTGAAATTATTTAAATCGTACCATGCGGATTACAAAGACGGCGAACAACTGCGCGACTTTATTTACGTCAAAGACTGCGTGAAGCTCACTGCGTGGATTCTGGGCAACCCGCAGGTCACCGGGCTTTATAACGTGGGTACTGGCAAGGCACGTAGCTTTAATGACCTGGCCAAGGCAGCGTTTTCAGCCGTGGGCAAAGAACCGCACATCACCTATTTTGATATGCCGGAAGAATTGCGCAGCAAATACCAATACCTTACCGAAGCCGACATGACTCGCCTGCGCGCGGCCGGATATACGGACGCCTTCACCAGCCTTGAAGATGGAGTGAAAGACTATATTCAGACCTATCTCAACCAGGATGACCAGTATTTTTAGTATTTATTGCATCCTTTTGGTCTTCTGACCAAAAGGATGCGCCGCTCTCGCGGGCTCATGGCTGGCTCGCCCAGCTCGCGCGGAGCTCATAGTAAAGGGTTTGTTCCCGTGATGATTTTTCCGAACATCGACCCCATCGCCCTTGCCATCGGCCCCATTGCAATTCGCTGGTATGCACTGGCCTACGTGGCAGGCATTGTGCTGGGCTATTTTTATGTGTCGTGGCTGAATCAAAGAAAACATTCCCCTCTCTGTCATTCTGAGCATAGCGAAGAATCTGGTGGCAAGAGTGGATCCTTCGCTTCACTCAGGATGACACAAATAGATGGTGTCTCCCCTCATCAACCACTGCTCACCCATGCCGCGCGCGATGACCTGATTCTCTATGCCGTCGCCGGCATCATTCTGGGTGGGCGCATGGGCTATGTGCTGTTTTATAACCTGCCCTATTTTCTTGATGAACCGCTTGAAATATTTGCCCTTTGGCAAGGCGGCATGTCGTTTCATGGCGGGTTGCTGGGTGTGCTCGGCGCGTTCTATTTCTTCGCCCGCCGCCACAAAACCAGCTGGATGGCGCTGATGGATATGATTGCCGCCGCCGCCCCCATTGGGCTGTTTTTTGGCCGTTGCACCAATTTCATCAATGGCGAGCTTTATGGCCGTACCACCACCAGCGCGCTGGGCATGGTGTTTCCGCGTGGTGGGTTGGTGCCACGCCACCCCAGCCAGCTTTACGAAGCGGCGCTTGAGGGGCTGGTGCTGTTCATCGTTCTTTTCCTCGTCGCCACCCGCAGCAAGGCGTTGCACTATCGCGGGTTGGTAGGCGGTTTGTTTTTGGCGGGCTATGGTATTGCGCGCTTCATCGTTGAATTTTTCCGCGAGCCCGATGCGCAGCTTGGCACCTTCGCGTTTGATTTAAGCATGGGGCAATTGCTTTGTTTGCCCATGATTGTTTTTGGGTTATGGTTAGCATTCACTGCTAAATCACGGCCATTATACGTTTAACGTACTTGTCATTCCCCGAATTTGCTTTAGCAAATTATAGGGGAATCCATGGATCGCCCTATAATCGTCAAAAACGATTCGGGCGATGACACTATCAAATGACACGGCATATGAATCAATCGCACGCCCTCACCACCATCATCCGCGATAAAATTGCTGCCGACGGCCCCATCAGCATTGCTGATTATATGAGCCTGGCGCTCGCTCACCCCGAACACGGCTATTACGTGAAGCAAGACCCGTTCGGCACGCGCGGCGACTTTGTCACCGCCCCGGAAATCTGCCAGATTTTTGGCGAAATGATGGGCGTGTGGCTGGCCCATGTGTGGCAGCAAATGGGCGGTGGGCCCATCAGCCTGGCCGAGGTTGGGCCCGGGCGCGGCACGCTGATGAGCGACATTCTGCGCGCCACCAAATCCATGCTGAATTTTCATGATTGCCTCACCATTCACATGGTGGAAACCAGCCCCACCCTTGCCCACACCCAATATCTGGCGCTGCGCGATGAGCATCCGCGCGTGGAGTGGCTCGATCGCGTGGAAGAGTTGCCACCCAACAAGCTGCTGCTCATCGGCAACGAATTTCTCGATGCCCTGCCCATCAAGCAATATGTAATGACCGAGAATGGCATGGCCGAACGCCGCGTAGGGTGGGACGATGAGGCGCAGCAATTCACCTTCATCAACGCTCCCGCTGGCCTCAGCCTTGCCAAATCGGGCGGCAATATTCCCGTCGGCACGGTGATGGAACAATGCCCCGCCGCGCGTGGGGTGATTCGCCATCTGTCGCAGCATTTAGCGCAGCATGGTGGCGCCGCCTTATTCATCGATTACGGCTATTTTGGTGATGCCCACCAAGACACATTGCAGGCCGTGAAGTCGCATCTTTTTCACCCCGTGCTCAGCAGCCCGGGCGATGCCGACCTCACTGCCCATGTTGATTTTGCAAGCCTGATGGAAATAGCGCGCGATGCTGGCAACGCCGTGCACGGGCTGGCCACGCAAGGTGAATTTCTCATTCGCATGGGCGCCCAACTGAGGCTTGAAATGCTGGTAAAAAATGCGAGTCAGCCCGAACGAGAGGCGCTGGTCTCGGGCCTGCAGCGCCTTATTTCACCGCAAGCCATGGGTGATTTATTCAAGGTGATGGCCATTGTTTCCGACCCCAGAATTGATCCACCAGGGTTCATGGCATGATCACTCCCTTCACCCATGCGTTCCTCGAAAGCGATTCCATCGCCCACGGTTTTTTTGGCCGCGAAGGCGGGGTAAGCACAGGGCTTTATCGTGGCCTCAATTGCGGGTTGGGCAGCCATGACCGGCGCGTTGACGTGGTGGAAAACCGCCGCCGCGTGGCAACCGCCCTTGGTCAGTCGGCGGAATCGCTCACCACGCTCTATCAAATCCATTCATCTACCGCCGTGGTGGTCACCGAACCCTTTCGCGGCCATGTGCCCGAAGCCGATGCAATGGTGACCAATGTGCCCGGCATCACACTGGGCATTTTATCCGCCGATTGTGTGCCCGTGCTGTTTGCCGACGACACCGCCGAAATCATCGGCGCGGCGCATGCGGGCTGGAAGGGCGCCACCGGCGGCGTGCTCGAAAACACCGTCGATGCCATGGAAATGTTAGGCGCCGAGCGCGAGGATATTCGCGCGGTCATTGGCCCCTGCATCGCCCAAGCCAGCTATGAGGTGGGGCCCGAATTTCTCACCCGCTTTAGCGACGCCGAGCAGCAGCAATTCTTCATTCCAAGCCACCGGCCCGGCCACGCCATGTTCGACCTACCCGCCTATGTGGCGCTGCGACTACGCGCACTGGGCTTGCAGCATGTGGCGCAGCTTGCTATGGATACCTGCGTCGACGAAGCGAATTTCTTCAGCTATCGCCGCGCCACCCAGCGCAGTGAGCCCGATTATGGGCGGCATATAAGCTGTATTGTGTTGCGGTGATGCTGTCATCCCGGCCGAATAAAATGAGCGCCGGGATCCAGCGAAGAATAAACTAGACCCCGGTGTTACTACGTAAATCGGGATGACAGAATACATGAACAAAGGAGTTTGATATGTCCATTTTACCTTTCGATGACCGCGACGGATTTATCTGGGTGGATGGCGCGTTGGTGGAATGGCGCAAAGCCACCACCCATATTCTCAGCCACGGGCTACATTATGGTTCCTGCGTGTTCGAGGGCGAACGCGCCTATGGCGGCACTATCTTCAAAGACCGCGAACACAGCGAGCGTTTTCATCGCTCCGGCGAGTTGCTGGGATTCACCATTCCCTACAGCGTTGATGAACTCATCAAAGCCAAGGCCGAGGTGCTGAAAGCCAACAACGTGGTCGATGGCTATGTGCGCCCCGTGGCCTGGCGCGGCAGCGAGATGATGGCGATTTCCGCCCAAGCCACCAAAATTCACGTGGCCATTGCCAGCTGGTCGTGGCCCAG
>CANEUT010000017.1 GCA_947441895.1 Rickettsiales bacterium
AAGGATAGTCAGTAAGCTCTCACATCAAAGTCGCTGGCTTCGCCCCTTTCAGGACGCTATCGCTCAGTGTACTTTGATGTGGAATCATTGAAGCTGTCATCTTCGGGGCGGCCCTCAGATGCCAGTAGTTTTTGGGTTTTGAATTGCTCCGCGAAATCGCCTGCTGGCGATCGCTTCGCGCGCCTCCGGCGGCTGATGGCTCGCTCGCCCAGCTCGCTTCTATCACTCCACTGTTCGTAGGGTCGGTGCGTAGCCTTCCATGGCGAGCCGCGTTAGCGCGGGGGTAAGCGAAGCGTAGGTGGCTGAGGCTCCCTACATCATTAAATAACGAGTCTGCACACCACGGGCGCGTGGTCGGACGGTTTTTCCTGAGCGCGGGGGGCTTCAT
The DNA here is from genome assembly GCA_947441895.1 of Rickettsiales bacterium. Classification (GTDB taxonomy): domain Bacteria; phylum Pseudomonadota; class Alphaproteobacteria; order Rickettsiales; family UBA3002; genus QFOX01. The sequence goes on from CANEUT010000017.1 coordinate 389, forward strand.
CAATCCAGCAATCGCTCAGCTTGTCGGCAGCTTGGGCGGATAGCAGCAGATGATCAATCCGCAAGCCGTGGCCGCGTTCGAAACCCGCACCACGATAATCCCACCAGCTGAATTGTTGAACATCAGGATGTTTCAGGCGAAACGCATCATGTAATCCTAGAAAGGTGAGGGCGCGCAGCTTGGCCCGTTCATCGGGGTGATAGCATACGCTGCCATCCAGCGCTTGCGGGTCATACACATCAATCGGTGCGGGGGCGCAGTTAAAGTCGCCACCCAGCACGGCAATTTCATCAAACGCAATTTGCTTTTCCCAATGCGCGCGCAGGCGATCATAAAAACGCAGCTTATAAAAGAATTTATCAGAGCCGACCTCTTGCCCGTTGGGCACATAGGCGCTTGCCACGCGCAGTGCGCCGCCGGGAATGCTTACCACGGCTTCAATGTAGCGGGCTTGTTCATCGGTTGCTTCACCGGCTAAGCCACGGGTGATGTCATCGAGCGGGAATTTGGAAAGAATGGCCACGCCGTTATAGGTTTTTTGGCCGTGGGTGGCGATGTTATAGCCGCGCTCTTCAATTTCCATGGCGGGGAAGGCGTCGTCGACGCATTTGAGTTCCTGCAGCAGCACTATATCCGTCTTGGTTTCGTCGAGCCATGCCAGCAAATTGGTAAGGCGCGCCTTGACGGAGTTGACGTTAAAGGTGGCAATAGTGATGGAGGTCATGGACTATCCTAAGGCGTCATCGCGAGCGAACAAAAGTGAGCGCGGCGATCCAGTTTACTTTTTTGTCATCCTGAGCAACGCGAAGGATCTAAACTAGGGTGAGATTCTTCGTTTCACTCAGAATGACAATAAGACTGGATTGCCACGTCGCCGTGCTCCTCGCAATGACGATTTACAATGCTACTGAGAAACTGTTGCCGCAACCGCAGCCGCTTTTGGCATTCGGGTTGGTAATTTCAAACGCGGCGGAATCCATGCGCTCCACATAATCGAGCATCGACCCGGCCAAGAATTCCAGCGAGGTTTGGTCGACCAGCACGGGAGCATTCTCCGGCCCAAATATTAAATCTTCGGCTCCCGGCCCTGCCGGGTCAAAATCATATTTATATTGAAAGCCAGAACAGCCGCCACCTTCCACCGCGACGCGCAGCTTGGTGCCCGCCGGTTCACTGGCCAATAAATGGGCGATGCGGGCGGCGGCCGATTCGGAAATGCTGAAATTTGTTTGCATAAGTACAATTTAGTGCAAAAAACCGCTTCTGACAATGGGCCTCATGCATTTGTGCCGTTGCACCTTCGAAAAGCCTCGTCTATCGTGCTGAGCATGAAAGAATATCCAACCATTCCGCTGGCTCCTTATGCGACTGACCCCGCCAAAACCCGTGGGCGTTTGTTTCCTGAGGCCGAATGCAATATGCGTAACCCGCATCAGCGCGACCGCGACCGCATTATTCACTCGGTCGCCTTCCGCCGCCTGGAATATAAAACACAGGTGTTTGTAAACCATGAGGGCGACCATTACCGCACCCGGCTTACCCATTCGCTGGAAGTATCGCAGTTGGCGCGCGGTTTGGCCCGTTGTTTGCGCCTGAACGAAGATTTGGCGGAAGCGCTGGCGCTGGCGCATGACCTTGGCCACCCACCGTTTGGCCATGCCGGCGAAGAGGGGCTGAACGCCAGCATGAAAGAATTTGGCGGGTTCGACCATAACGCTCAAACCATTCGCATCATTACTCAGCTGGAACATCGCTATGCCGATTTTGATGGGCTGAATTTAACCTGGGAAATGCTGGAAGGCATTGCCAAGCATAATGGCCCGCTGGAAGGCAATGGCATCACCAAAAAAATTCCTCGCGCTCTGCGCTATTATGCCGACCAGCAAGATTTAGAGCTGCACAGCTACGCCAGTGGCGAGGCCCAAGTGGCGTCGATTGCCGATGATATTGCCTATAACAATCACGATTTAGATGACGGCATGCGTGCCGGTTTCTTCCAGCTGGAAGATTTGGAAATTCTGCCGCTGATCAGCGACATTATTAAAGAAGTGCGCGCGGAACACCCCATGCTTTCCTATCAGCGTCAAACGCATGAAATCATTCGCCGCATGATTAGCCGCATGGTGGCCGACGTGCTGATGACCACCAAGGCGCGCATCACGCAGTTTCGCGTAGGCGACCCAAACCATATTCGTCAGCTGGGCCAGCCATTGGTGCAGTTCTCACCCGAGATGGAAATCGTCAATAAATCCATCAAAAGCTTCCTGTTCAAACACATGTATCGCCACTTCAAGGTGAACCGCATGACCAGCAAAGCCCGCCGCGTGGTGAGTGAGCTTTTTGATTTCTTCCATGCCGAGCCAAGCTGCCTGCCAAGCGTATGGTATGCGCAGACCGACGGCCCTAAAACCCAACGCACCGCCGAGGTGATCTCTGATTTCATCGCCGGCATGACCGACCGTTTCGCGCTGGAAGAACATGCACGTATTTTTGATCCCGCGGCGAGAACCTAATGAACATCTTTGAAACCTATCGTAACCACGTGCTGGCGGTGGTGGAAACTGTTGCATCGGGAAATAATCTGGCTGCCATTACGCTGGAGCCCCCGCGTGATGCCAGCCATGGTGATTTATCGACCAACGCCGCCATGGTGCTGGCGGGGCAAACTAAGCAAAAACCGCGCGACATTGCCGAGAAAATTGCTGAAGGCTTGCGGGCAATTGAAAATGTTGCGTCGGTTGAAATCGCTGGCCCTGGCTTCATCAATATTCGCCTGACCGCCTCGGTCTGGCAGTCAGTGGTTCCGGCGATTCTTGCGGAAGGCACCAGCTTTGGCAATTCGCGCGTGGGTGCCGGACAAAAAGTGAATGTGGAATATGTATCGGCCAACCCCACCGGCCCCATGCATGTGGGCCATGCCCGCGGCGCGGTTTATGGCGATGCGCTCGCCACCCTGCTGATGAAAGCGGGCTATAACGTCACCAAAGAATATTACATCAACGATGCCGGCGCGCAGGTCGAGAAAGTGGCGCGTTCCGCCTTGCTGCGGTACCGTGAAGCATGTGGCGAAGTAATTGGCGAAATTCCCGAGGGTCTCTATCCCGGTGAATATATGAAGGCCGCTGGTAATGCGCTGAAAGCAGCCTTTGGTAATAAGTTACAAGAGTTATGCGAGCAACCATCCCTCAGTAAATCTTCGCTGCCGCTTCATTTGTGGGAGCAATGCGATGCGGTTGTTAAACTTTCTCTCGACAGCATGCTTCAGCTCATCAAGCAAGACTTGGCCGATTTGGGCATTCACCATGATGTCTTCACCTCGGAAGCGGCGCTACAAAAAGCCAAAAAAATTGAAGAAGCGATTGATGCGCTGAAAGATCAGGGGTTGATTTATCGCGGCGTGCTGGAACCACCCAAAGGCAAAACGCCTGATGATTGGGAAGCGCGCGAGCAAACGCTTTTCCGCGCCACCGCGCATGGCGATGATGTGGATCGTCCCGTGCAGAAATCCGATGGCAGCTTCACCTATTTCGCGGGTGATTTGGCGCTGGCGCAAGACAAAATCAAACGTGGGTTTAACCACCAAATTCTGGTGCTCGGCGCTGACCACGGGGGTTATGTAAAACGCCTGAAAGCAGCTGTTTCAGCCCTTTCTGAAGGCACAGCCAGCTGCCATGTTATTTTGTGTCAGCTGGTGCATTTGTTCCAAAATGGTGAGCCATTTAAAATGAGCAAGCGCGCCGGAACCTTCATCACCGTGCGCGATGTGCTGGATGAAGTGGGCAAAGATATTCTGCGGTTTGTCATGCTGATGCGTAAGAATGATCAGGACATGGATTTTGATTTGGCGAAGGTGGAAGAGCAGAGCAAAGATAATCCGGTATTCTATGTGCAATATGCCCATGCCCGTGCTAAATCGGTGCTGCGCATGGCGGCCGAGCAAATGCCTGATGCTTATGAAGCCGCTGAGAAGAACGCCGATTATGCCTTACTTGTTCAGCCCGCTGAATTGGTGCTCATCAAGCTGCTGGCGGGGTGGCCGCGCATCATCGAGCAGGCGGCCATTGCGCATGAGCCCCACCGCATTATTTATTATCTTCAGGAACTGGCCGCCACTTTCCATGGCATGTGGTCGAAAGATGCCGGCGTGCGGTTCATTCAGCCAGAACAGCCCGCTGTTACCGCCGCGCGATTAGCACTTGCGCGGGCCACAACGGTTGTTGTAGCTTCTGGCCTTCATGTATGTGGCGTTCAACCCGTTGAAGAATTGAGGTAACCCATGCGTCCCGATCTCGATGATTACGAAGAAGCAAGCGACCTGCCTGAAATGGATGAATCGCGTTCGCGTGCCATGTCGTGGCTGGTGTTGGGCGTTGCCATTGCTGGTTTTGGTGCCCTTGCCTATTATGCCTATCATTCGGGCACGCAGTCGGTGCGCGAGGGAGACACGTTGGTGGTGGAAGCTGACAAAACCCCCATCAAGGAAGCACCCGTTGACCCGGAAGGCGAACAATTCGCCAACAAAGATAAAACCATTTACGACGTGATTGCCGGCGATAAACCAGAGAAAAAAGTTGAGAAGCTATTACCTGAAGCGGAGTCTCCAAACGCCGTCAAACAAGATAAAAAACCAATCGCTGCCGATGGTTATGAAGCGAGTGATGCAGCTCCTGCCACAACCACCTTCGTTAAAAAAACCAATGATGCCGCCGCACCAAAAATAGTCGATGCAGTAGATGCTGCCAAAGCAGCGAAAGAGGAGGTGGTAAAGGAAGAGCCGAAGCCCACGAAAAAAGAAGTAGCTGAAGTGAAAACACCCTCGGCCGCTGCCCCAAAAATGATGAATGAAAAACCAGTGGTCGATAAAAAAACAGAGGCACCTGTCCAGCCGGTTGAAGTGGCCGCAGTGCCCGTGGCCACCACGGTGATACAAGAAGAGGCTGCACCCGTGAAAGCGCCAGAGAAAAAGCCAGTGGTTGAAAAGTCTGCAGCGGAATTAACCACAAACGGACCGTATAAAATTCAGTTAGGCGCCTTTCAGTCCGACGAAGAAGCGCGGGGCCAGTGGAAGAAAATATCTACCAAATTTGCCGGTGTGATTAAGGGTTCACCCATCATTGTTCGCGCTGAATTGCCAAACGGCACCTATTATCGGTTGCGTGCCAGTGGCTTTGCTTCGGCTGATGCAGCGAAAGCTGCCTGCGCCACGCTGGTGGCCAAGTCGCAACCTTGCTTTCCGGCTGGGAAGTGATTTTAATTTGCTAAAATTTGTCTTCTGACAAAATTTTAGCGCATTTCTCGATGGCTGTTGGCCACTGATTCGGGCCTTCTGGCCTCGTAAAAGGATGGGTATATGCATATTAAATCATTCATCAGTGGCGTTAGCGGTCAATCGCTCACCGAAGAAGAGCGTGAATTTCTTACGCGTGAACGGCCTTATGGGGTGATTCTATTCGCGCGGAATGTTGAAAATCCGGCGCAGCTGCGCTTTCTGACCGATGATATTAAAGATTGCCTCGACCACCCTTATGCGTCGATTCTGATTGATCAGGAAGGTGGGCGGGTGGCGCGGCTGAAGCCGCCGCATTGGCGCAAATATCCTGCCGCCGCAACGCTGGCCATGGACGCGGATGCCGAGCGCGCCGTGTATGTAAGTGCGCGGTTGATGGCGCAGGAACTGCGCGACGCTGGCATCACCACCGATTGCGCGCCGCTGGCCGATATTCTGGCGCCGCAATGTCACGATATTATTGGCAATCGCGCCTTCGGAAACAATGCCGAGATTGTTAGCCGCCTTGCGCGCGCCCAGGCCAATGGCCTGCTCGATGGCGGGGTGCTGCCGGTGCTGAAACATATTCCCGGTCACGGCCGCGCCACGCAAGACAGCCACGAACATTTGCCGGTGGTCACCGCCACGCAGGCCGAGCTGGAGGCGAGCGATTTCATTCCCTTCAAAGCGCTGGCTGATTTGCCGCTGGCCATGACAGCGCACATTAAATACACCGCGATTGATGAGAAGAATTGTGCCACTGAATCGCCTGCTACCATCAACTATATTCGCCACGAAATTGGCTTCGATGGGCTGCTGATGAGCGATGATTTGTCGATGAAAGCATTGGGCGGCACGTTTGGTCAGCGCACTGAGCGCGGACTGGCCGCCGGGTGCGATTTGGTGCTGCACGGCAATGGCGCGTTGATTGGCGAACCCGTGCGCGATTTAATGGCTGAAATGCGTGAAGTGGCCGCCGCCAGCAGCTATTTGAATGATGACGGGCTGCGCCGCGCTGCCCGTGCCCACGCTATGATCCCCAAAGCGGCACCCGCTGACGATGCAAGCCTGCTGGCCGAATGGCAACGTTTCCTTGCCGCTGCCTAGGGGCTGTGATAAGCCAACCGCAACGATTCTAATGGAGATGGTATGCTGAGTTTTTCGCATTTATTTTTGGTGTTGGTTATTGTGGTCATTCTGTTTGGCGCAGGAAAGCTGCCGAAAGTGATGGGCGATATTGGCAAAGGCATTAAAAACCTGCGCAACGAGCTTCAGGGCGACGAAAAAGAAACCAAGCAGGAAGTGCTGCCGCCAGAAGACAAGAAATAGGCGAGCCTCGCCACTAGGGAAGAGGCACTATGCTCGATGTTGGATTTTCAGAATTATTGCTCATCGGTGTGGTGGCGCTGGTGGTTATCGGGCCGAAAGATTTGCCGGTGGTAGTGCGTCACGTGGCGAAATTCATCCGTGATGTGCGCGGTGTGATTGCTGGGCTTAAAACCCAAATGAACCAAGTGGTCGAAGAGCTTGGGGTTGATGATTTGCGCCAGAACATGACCACTATTATCGACCTGGAAGGTAAGCCGCAGCAAGCCTTCGATGTGCGCGAGCTTGAGGGCATTAAGCGCAACACCGCAGCGCATGAAATGCTGCCGCTGACGCCCGCGGCCGATACGGCCGAGAAGCCATGAAGCAGACGCCGCTCATCACCCACCTCATTGAACTGCGCAATCGCGTGATGCGTTCGCTGCTGGTGTGGCTGGCAGCCACTGGCCTGTGTTATTTTTTCGCGGCCGATATTTATCAATTTCTGCTGCAGCCGCTGGCTGATATTTTCGCTGGCGATGATTCGCGCAAGCTGATTGCCACCAGCCTGACCGAAACGTTTGTCACCTATTTGAAGCTGGCGCTTTATGGCGGTTTTTTTGTTGCATTCCCCTACATCGCCACCGAAGCCTATTTGTTCATGGCCCCCGGCCTGTTCAAGCATGAGCGGCGCATGCTGGCGCCCTACCTCATCGCGGCGCCGCTGCTGTTTTTCATCGGTGCGGCCATGGCCTATGGCTGGGTGATGCCCAAAGCGTGGGAGTTTTTTGTATCGTTTGAAATTCCCAAAGGTGCGGGCGGCTTGCCACTGCAGATTGAGGCAAAAGTGAGCGAATATCTGGGGTTGGTGATGCATATTGTGCTGGCATTCGGCCTCAGCTTTCAGCTGCCCATCATCCTCACCCTGCTCATTCGGGTGGGGGTGCTGAAAACCGAAACATTGGCGCGTGGCAGACGCTATGCTGTGGTCATTTTGCTTACCATCGCCGCATTCATCACCCCGCCCGACATTCTAAGTCAGGTCCTGCTTTTCATTCCGCTTTACGCACTTTATGAATTGTCCATTCTGGTTGGCCGCGCCATTGAGCGTCGTCGCGAAGAGAATGAGGAGCATGTCATCCTGAGTGAAACGAAGGATCTTGTGCCCTAACCTCAGATTCTTCGCTGCGCTCAGAATGACAAAACGAAGGTGATATATGCATGACAAAGAATTAATCCGCAAAAACCCCGATGTATTCGCGGCCGCTATGAAGCGCCGCAATATCGCTGTGAACGTGGCCGAGCTGCAAGCGCTGGATGCCGATGATCGCGGCGGAAAAACCAAGGTGCAGGCACTGCAAGCGCGCGCGAATGAAATTGCGAAGTCGATTCCGGATGCGAAGAAGCGTGGGGAAGATATTGCCCCGCTGCTGGCCGAGGGCAAGGCGCTGAAAGAGCGAATTGCCGCGCTGGAAGCCGGCGAGGGTGGCGCGCTGGATGTTGCGTTGAGCGCTATTCCTAACATTCTGGCCGATGATGTGCCCGATGGTGCCGATGAAACGGGCAACAAAGAATTGCGCGTGGTGGGCAGCAAGCCAGCCATTGCCAACGCCAAAGACCATGTGGCGCTGGGCGAAGGCTTGGGGCTGATGGATTTTGAAGGCGCGGCCAAGCTTTCCGGCGCGCGGTTTGTGGTGCTGAAGGGCGCACTGGCGAAAATGGAGCGGGCACTTGCCGCTTTCATGCTCGACATTCACACCAACGAGTTTGGCTATACCGAACATCAGGTGCCGTTTTTGGTGAAAGACGCCGCCCTTTATGGCACGGGGCAGCTGCCGAAGTTTGCGGATGATTTGTTTAAGACGACGGGGGAGCACTGGCTCATCCCCACTTCCGAAGTGTCGCTGACGAACCTCGTAGCAAATGAAATTTTAGAAGAGACGAGTCTCCCGCGCCGTATGACGGCCTTCACCCCATGCTGCCGCAGTGAAGCGGGATCAGCCGGACGTGACACGCGGGGGATGATTCGCCAGCACCAGTTCAGTAAGGTGGAAATGGTCAGCATCACCACGCCGGACCAATCAAACGCGGAACACGAACGCATGCTGAGCGCGGCGGAAGAAGTGCTGAAGCGCCTGGGCCTGCATTACCGTGTGGTGGCTCTGTGCGCCGGTGACACGGGCTTTTCGGCGCGCAAAACCTATGACATTGAAGTGTGGCTGCCCGCGCAAGATACATTCCGCGAAATTTCAAGCTGCAGCAATTGTGGTGATTTTCAGGCGCGCCGCATGAAGGCCCGTTACCGCGCCGCCGGTGCCAAGGAAACGCAGTTCGTGCATACGCTGAATGGCTCTGGCCTCGCCGTGGGCCGCACGCTGGTGGCAATTCTGGAAAATTATCAGCAGCCTGATGGATCGATTAAAATTCCGCCCGTGCTGGTGCCTTATATGGGCGGGCTGACGGAGATTAAATAACGCTGTCATCCTGAGTGCAACGAAGGATCTGTTGACCACCTTACTAGATTCTTCGCTATGCTCAGAATGACATAAAAAGGATAATAAAATGGACTTAAAGAACACGCGGATTCTGATTAGCAACGATGATGGCGTCGAAGCCGAAGGCATTGCGGTGCTGGAAAAAATCGCCCGCACACTATCGGACGATGTGTGGGTGGTGGCACCCGCCACGGAACAAAGCGGGGCAGGGCATTCGCTGTCGCTGCACGCGCCGCTGCGTTACAAACAAGTGGGCGAGCGCCGCTTCGCCGTGAGTGGCACGCCGACTGACGCGGTGCTGCTGGGGGTGATGGAAATTCTGAAAGATAAGCGCCCAGGGTTGATGCTTTCCGGCATTAATCGCGGCAGTAATTTGGCGGAAGATGTCACTTATTCCGGCACGGTTTCCGCCGCCATGGAGGCGACGCTGCTGGAAATTCCATCCATCGCTTTTTCGAACGTCATCAAGGATGATGTGATAAGCTGGGAAACGCCGGAGAAATTCGCGGCAGGCATTATCCGCAATCTCACCAGCATTGCCTGGCCACAGCATGGCACGCTGATGAATGTCAATTTTCCGCCCGTGCCACCGTCGCGAGTGTTGGGGATTGAGGCGTGCCCACAAGGTCGTCGCAAGCTGGATGATAATTTGCATCGCCGCATCGACCCGCATGGCAGGCCTTATATCTGGATTGGCGGTCAACGCACCGAGCCATTTTCCGATGAGCCGCATGCCGATTATCAGCGTATTCGCGAGGGCTATATCACCATCACCCCGCTGAATCTTGATATGACTAACTATGCGCTGCTGGAACAGCTGCGCACCCATGTGGAGGTGGCGTGATTTTATTTTTTGTCATCCCCGCGAAAGCGGGGATCTTAGGAAGCGCATTGTGTTGCCTTAGATTCCCGATGAAGCTTCGTTGCCAGCGCGTGGCGCTGGACTCCGCTAGCTCGGGAATGACAATATTAAAGAGGTAAAGTATGAATAAAAACGCCACCGCACAAAAACTAAAGGGTGTTCACCCGTCGCTGGCGAACACGCAGGATTCGTGGCTGGCCGCCGAGAAAATTCGCCTCATTATGAGCCTGCGCAAAACCGGCATTACCGATACGCGCGTGCTTTCGGCCATCGAGCAAATTCCGCGCGAGCAGTTTGTGGAAGAGCAATTCCGCGACCGCGCCTATGAAGATAACGCGCTGCCCATCGCCATGGAGCAAACCATCAGCATGCCATCCATCGTGGCGATGATGACGCAGGCGCTGGATGTTTCACCCACCCAGTCGGTGCTGGAAATTGGCACGGGGTCGGGCTATCAGGCGGCAATTCTCAGTAAACTGGCGCGGCGCGTGCACACCATTGAACGGCACAAGCCGCTTGCCGAACTTGCCAAAACCCGGTTCGAGGCGCTTCGACTGCGCAACATTACCCCGCATTTGGGCGATGGTAGCAAGGGCTGGCCGCATGCCGCGCCGTTCGAACGTATTATTGTGACCGCCGCCGCCGATGTGATTCCGCAAACCTTGCTTGCCCAACTGACCATTGGCGGGGTGATGATTGTGCCCGTTGGCCCACACGTGGCCGACCAGCAGCTGCTGAAATTAACTCGCGTGGCTGAAGATGAGGTGCGCAAAGAGGTTCTGGCACCTGTGCGCTTTGTGCCACTGGTAGCGGAATAAATATCACACGTCTATTTACAACCCGTCATTCCTGCGAAAGCGGGAATCTAAGGCTGCGCGACACTGGGCCTGAGATCCCCGCCTACGCGGGGATGACAAAAAATAGATGGCGGAGAATAACCCTAGTTATTTTTGTCATTGCGTTCAAAAACCCTGTGTGTTATCTGTGGACAATCATGTGAGCAATTGCCTTAAGAGATTGCATCAACATGTTGAAAAAGGGTATTTTTTACAATCAAGCCCTAAGTCGCAATGGCAAGTAAACAATAGTCGGGGAATCCACCCCGTCCTCTTTCGTGCAAGGGGTCTGCCATGCGTATTTCTGCCGTTGCGGCATTGATGATTTTAACCACCTTGTTCCTCTCGGGCTGCGACCAGCCGCGCAATGCCTCGATTGAAGATCGCGGCAGCTATTACTATGGCCGCGATGGTAAGCTGAGCAAAAGTAAGGTGGCCTTCACCCCTACCTTTGGCGAGGTGGAACAAACGGAAAGTGCCGAACTCGATAGTGTTAGCAGTAGTAATTTGCCGCCACCCGTGCCGCAAGCCAGCACTAAGCCAGCGGCCACGCCCATGGCGATGAATTCCATTAAATATGTTCCATTGACGCCAGCCGCCCCCGTTGCGGCGGCTCCGGCGCTGGTTCAGCCAGTGGTCACGCCGGGCCAATTTCAATGGCCGGTGAATGGCAAAGTCATCCAAGGCTATGGCAAATTAGGCAATGGTGTTTCTAACGAGGGCATTACGATTGAGGCCGCCGAGGGCACGCCCATTAAAGCCTCGCAAGCCGGTGAGGTGGCCTATATTGGTAAAAATGTGCAAGGTTATGGCAACATGATTATTCTGCGTCACGCCAATGGTGATATGACATCTTACGCTCACGCGCGCACCATCGCCGCGCATGAGGGCGAGCAAGTGGCTGCCGGTAAGGTAATTGCATTCGTGGGCACATCGGGTGGGGTGAAAACGCCGCAGCTGCATTTCGCCGTGCGCGAGGGTGACCGCACGGTTGACCCGTTGAGCAAGCTGCCACAGCAGGCCGTGGCTTCGAATTAGTCGGTGGGGGGGCTTGCCCCCAAACCCCTTTCGCTATCGCGGCTCGCCATGGAAGGCTACGCACTACTATACAAACACCGTGGCCCAGCTCGCATTGAAAACCCTTTCGCTTTTTTCCTAATTCGCGCATAACCAGTGCATGGTTTCACTTGTATGGATGCGTCGCGACCTGCGGCTACATGATCATGCTTCGCTGGCAACGGCGCTGGCGGAAGCATCGCCCGTGCAGCCGGTTTTCGTGTTCGATACGGAGATTCTGGCGCGGTTTAGCAACACCAATGATCGTCGGTTGAGTTTTATTGCCGCCCAATTATGCGCCATGGATGCCGAGCTAAAAAAACGTGGCGGTAAACTGCTGGTGCTGCACGGCAAGGCGGCAGAGGTGATGCCGAAGCTTGCCGCTGCGCTGGATGCATCGGCCATTTTTTCTGCCGAAGATTTTGAACCCGCGACCATGGCGCGTGACGCGAAGGTGAAAGCCGCACTGACGCCACGCGTTCGTTTTGTGCAGGTGCTGGATCATTTGCTGCTGAACCCGCGTGCGCTAAGCAAGGGCGATGGCTCGCCCTATAAAGTATTCACGCCGTTTTATAAATTATGGCGCGCCAGCGTGGGGCCAATGGAAATGGCGGAATATGCGGTGAAGGATGATGGCCGCTATGCCGACGCCGCCACGCTGTTTGAAAAAGCTGCCAATGCTGGGTTGAAGATTGTTTCGTTGGAGGCTGGGCCAGCCGATGTATTGAAGCAAATTGGTTATCACTACACCGCCGATGCATTATGGCGGGTGGATGATGTGCCCGCGCGCGTGCAGTCATTCATCACCAGCCGCATGCGCCATTACGCAAGCGCGCGCGACCAGCTGCCAGTGCTTGGCACCAGCCGTTTGTCGCCTTATTTGCGGTTTGGGTTAGTATCCATCCGCCAGGTGATGCGGGCGGCGGTAGAAGCGGGTGGTGGCGAAAAATGGATCAGCGAATTAGGCTGGCGCGAATTTTATGCCAGTATTTTATTTCACTTTCCCCACGTGGTGCAGCATGAGTTCGCCGAGCAGTATCGCGGCACCATTGATTGGGTGAGGCAGGGACCAACGGTGGAGGCGTTTTTGGAAGGGCGCACCGGATACCCCGTGGTGGATGCCGCCGTGCGCGAATTGCTGACCACCGGCTTTATGCATAACCGCGCGCGGATGATTGTGGCCAGCTTTGCCACCAAAGATTTGCTGATCGACTGGCGCGTGGGCGAAGAATTTTTTGCTCAGCACCTCATGGATTATGATTTGGCCAGCAACAATGGCGGATGGCAGTGGGCCGCCAGCACCGGCACCGACGCCGCACCCTATTTCCGCGTATTCAACCCCATGCTGCAAAGTAAGAAGTTTGACCCGGAGGGCGAATATATCCGCCGCTATGTGAGCGAGCTGCGCGATGTGCCAAGCGATGATATTCACGCGCCCGCAGAATCGATGTTCCGCCCCGCCAACTATCCGTTGCCGGTGGTCGATCACTATGTAGCCCGTGACCGTGTGCTGGCGGCGTTTAAAAAAGCGAAAGCGAATTAGCAGTTTATAATTTAGCGCTCAAGCGCCGCGCATGCTTTCCGCCTCAATGGCGGTGTCATTCGCTGATGCCAATGCTCAGCGAATTTCCACAACCGAAGCGATGACGGGTGGACTGGCTCGCCCAGCTCGCCTTAGCGGTTTCAAGAGTTCTCGCGTAGCCTTCCATGGCGAGCCCGAAGGAAAGGGGTTTGGGGACAAGGTCCCCAACTTATAATAGCTTCTTCAGCTTTTCTTTCAGCGCATCGCTAAGCTCACCGCGATCAAGGGCGAGGGCCACATTGGCCTCGATATAGCCCACCACTTCGCCGCAGTCATAACGCGTGCCATCAAACCGGTAGCCATAAAAATCGGTGCTGCCGATGAGTTTGTTGAGCGCATCCGTCAGCTGAATTTCGCCACCCGCGCCACGCGCCTGATTCTCCAGCGCCGCGAAAATGGATGGCTGCAGAATATAGCGGCCGATGATGGAGGTGGTGCTGGGCGCATCGGCAGGCTGGGGCTTTTCTACCAGAGCGCTGGCTTTCACTAATTTGCCTTTTTCATCTTCTAATTTCAAAATACCATAGCTCGCGGTTTTTTCGCGCGGCACTTCCATCACCGCGGCAAGGTTGGCGGCGGGTATGCTGGCGTGTGCCTCAATCATCTGCTTCAGGCAGCCGGTTTGGGCGCCATACACCAAATCATCGGCCAGAATCACCGCGAACGGCTCATCACCCACCACATGGCGGGCGCACCACACGGCATGGCCAAGGCCCAGCGGCTCCTGCTGGCGCAGGTAAACGACAGAACCCGGATCGGGCAGCCAATCAGTTGTGGCGGCGAGTGCTTTGTCTTTCTGCTTCGCGCTGAGGCTGCTTTCCAGCTCATAGGCGCGGTCAAAATGGTTCTCGATGGCGTCTTTATTGCGGCCGGTCACGAAAATAAACTGCTCGATACCGGCGGCTTTGGCTTCCTCAAATGCATAATGAATCAATGGCTTATCAACCACGGGCAGCATTTCTTTGGGCATGGATTTGGTGGCCGGCAAAAAGCGCGTGCCAAGGCCGCCAACAGGAAAAACCACTTTACGAATTTTGCTCATGTGCTTGATGTCCTGCGAATCGCGTTGAAAATCAACTAAATTCCTCGTCTGCATCGGCGCTTGACAGCGGGCGAAAAATGCTTAGATTGCGCCCCTCTAAAGTTTATCAAGTACATTACCGAGGCAGTTATGGCAAAGAAGGCAACCATTCTCGTGAAGCTGGAATCGACGGCAGACACGGGCTTTTTCTATGTAAGAAAGCGCAATCCGCGCAAGCAGACGGAAAAGTTGGCGTTCAAAAAATACGATCCCGTTGCGCGTAAGCACGTGGAATTCAAAGAAACGAAGCTGAAATAGTATGCGTATTATTGCTGCTATGATGTCGCTTGCCTCGCTGCTACCAGCCACAGCGTTCGCGCAGGCTGTTGAGCCAGGCGCAAACCCCCTTGGCACCTCGCAATATGCCAGCATGTTGCCGTTGCTTGCCATTTTTGCCGTGTTTTATTTCCTGCTGATTCGCCCGCAACAAAAATTGCGCCGCGAGCATCAGAACATGATCGCTGAGCTGAAAAAAGGCGATGAAGTGGTAACCGGAGGCGGCATTTTTGGCCGTGTTACCAAGGTGGAAGATAATGCGGTGACCGTTGAAATTGCCAAAGGCGTTGACGTAAAAGTGGTGAAAGGCACCATTACCACGGTGCTGGGCAAAGAGCCCGCTGCTCCAACCAAAAAGAACCCCGCCGTTAAAAACGACAATGTGGTGCCAAGCAAAGATAAAATTGCTAACGACAATTGACGTAATTCGTTAGCGAAGTATGAGCTTAGGAATTGCGTCATCCCGGACTTGATCCGGGATCCAGTAACATAAAGATGGATACCGGCCTTCGCCGGTATGACGGTACATAGGATGCTTAGTTTCCCCCGCTGGAAAGTTATTGTGGTTGCCGTGGTGTCGCTGTTTTTTATGCTCACGGCCTTGCCCAATGTTTTGTCGCCAGCGTTTCGCGAAAAAATGCCAGATTTTTTACCAAGCTCCACCGTGCCGCTGGGTCTGGATTTGCGTGGTGGTTCGCACCTGCTGCTCGAGCTTGATTTCAATGCTTATAAGCGTGACCATTTCGCCAATGTGCGTGATGGGCTGCGTGACGCCCTGCGCAAAGCCAAAATCGGCTATATGGATTTGCGTGCCAGCGGCAATGAAGTATCGGTAAAAATTCGCCCGGAAACGATTGCAGAA
>CANEUT010000018.1 GCA_947441895.1 Rickettsiales bacterium
CCGTCGGATCGAGTGCCCGGACCACAGCTGGCCGAACATGCGCCCCAGCTTGGTACACAGCATGCACCATTGTTACATGCTTGGTTATTGCCACAACCGTCGGATCGAGTGCCCGGACCACAGCTGGCCGAACACGCACCCCAGCTTGGCACACAGCATGCGCCATTGTTGCAGCCTCGGGTATTGCCACAGCCATCGGATTGAGTGCCCGCACCACAGCTGGCCGAACACGCACCCCAGCTTGGCACACAGCATGCGCCATTGTTACATGCTTGCGATGATGCGCCCGAGCAGCTTGCGCCACCATTGGCCGGTGCGGGGCTATCGCAGCTGCGGGTTTGGGTGCCGGGGCCACAGCTGGCGGAGCAGCTGCTCCACCCGCCCCAACCACCATTGACGGGACATGCGCCTGTATTACAGGCTTGCGATGATGCGCCCGAGCAGCTTGCGCCACCATTGGCCGGTGCGGGGTTGGTGCAGGTGCGGGATTGGGTGCCGGGGCCACAGCTGACGGAGCAGCTGCTCCATCCGCTCCACCCACCATCAACTGGGACAACGCATGCACCGTTGTTACAGGCTTGCGATGATGCGCCCGAGCAGCTTGCACCACCATTGGCGGGGGCAGGGCTATCACACGCGCGGGTTTGGGTGCCTGGACCACAGCTGACGGAGCAGCTGCCCCATCCACTCCATCCACCATCGATTGGTGTGGGGGGAGGAGGTGAACCGCCGACGGCAATTTGTCGCTTTCCTCCAGGATTCAGTGAGTCACTGACGAGATAGAGCCCGCAGGCGATTCTTGATGTTCCGCTGATATTGTAGGATCCGGCAAAATCATTGTTGGCGGTGGAGGTAGTGCATTTTGAAGACCCTGCTGCAGAGAATCCGGCGGCTTCAACGGCGATGACTTTACCGCTGGCGGGCTTGCCATCATCGATCTTGGTGTCGATGTGCCATGCTTCATCGGGTTTCATAGCGCCGCCAAGTGGTGCGCTACCGGCGCTTGCCGCCCCCAAAATGAAGGTGTTTCCATAGTTAAACGCAAAGCTGTTTGTATCGCCCGCAAAGTTGGCGCGGTTGGCTACGCCCCAGCCTGCATTATTTGCGCGGGAGGCAGGTGCGTTGGTTTTGGGGATGGTGTCCATACCTGTCCATCCTGCGCTAGGCCCTGCTGTACCAGCGAATTGGCCGGAAATCAGTCCGCTTAATGAGACCTGCTTCCAGAATTGAAAGGCTTCGCCAGCAGCGCCTACAGATGGCGCAGCTTCAATGATTCGGTTGGCATTTCCGCTGGTCGCTTCACCCCAATGGGCTTGGGCGTTGCCGATGTCGCCAGGCAGGCCGTTTATTTATCATGAAATTGAACGATGGCTGATTGGTATCCATTGTATTCACTGATGATTGATCTGGTCTCAGCAGATCGAATGAGCGATTGTCCGCCCAAAACACCGCCCGTGAGAAGACCAATAATTGCGATGACAATAGAAAGCTCGATGAGGCTGAAGCCCGCCTGATAGCGAAGCAGTGCAATTTTTAAAATGCGCCGAAACATGAGCAGCAAGATTACCTTGAGGCTAATCAATAACATCCATTTAACATTTTACAGCCATTAGGACTAAATCACAATTAAAAATTCCTCTTTTAATAATTGATATGTAAATGAAACCCGGTAACTATTGGATGCATTATTTTTTATGCCTATGGGGCTCATTGGGCTCGATCGTCGGTTCCGTGATTTTGGCCAACCCCCATTGGCCCAAAAGGCCAAAGTCCACGCTACCTCGTGCAACTCTCTTACGGTTTCTAATCTATTTCTAGCAATCGCGCATCGATTGACGTAAGACGCCTAATAGCTTGATTGTTATCATATCTTTCGCTATGCATTATGTCGCACTCGGTAAGAGAGAAAATCATGAAGCGCTTCACATGGTTAGTAGTATTGCTCATCGCTTTTCCTGCCATGACGTTCGCCGCCAAAATGGAGGTGCCCAAGCGTGAAATCCTCACCATTGTGGCCGATGAATGGTGCCCCTATAACTGCGGCGAAAATGATGAGAAGCCTGGCTATATGGTTGAAATTGTGCGTGCCGCTTTCAAAAAAGCCAATATCGATGTGGTTTATAAGGTGATGCCGTGGTCAGAAGCCATTGAACGCACCCGCGCCGGCGAATTTGATGCGCTTTTTGGCTCATCGCATGGCGATGCACCTGATTTTATTTTTCCGGATATTTTGCAGGGCATTTCGCTCAGCCAATTTTGGGTACAAAAAAATTCACCGTGGAGCTATGACGGCACCGCATCGCTCAATGGCTTGCGGCTTGGCATCGTGCAGAGCTTTTTTTATGGCGTGGTAATGGACAGCTATTTGAAAAAGCCCGAGAGCGAAAGGAAAGTAACGCTTTTTGCATCATCGGGTAAAGATGCCACCAAACAAAATATTGAAGCATTGTTGAATGGCAAGTTGGACGTGATTTTGGAAGATCGTAACGTCATTCAATATTATTTTGCATCACGCAATTTGCCCATGCCGCTGAAATATGCTGGAAACGCCATTGATATGGATCATATTAATGACACGTTTGTTTATGTTGCTTTCGGCCCCAATAAGCCAAAAGCACGGCATTACAGTGATGTTCTGGCGCGTGGATTAAAAGAAATGCGCCGCAACGGTGAATTAAAAGAAATTCTAAACCGCTATTCAGTAAGCGAAACCTATCGCTTCATTGGCAAAGAGGATGATTCATTCGGTGCGATTGTAAATACCGGACGTTAAGACTTGCGCCGTTTCACTTGCGCCGCTACATGGGGGCGAGCCACTAAAAACCGGAGACTTTTATGCGTAACCAACATGCA
Source organism: Rickettsiales bacterium (assembly GCA_947441895.1). GTDB lineage: Bacteria > Pseudomonadota > Alphaproteobacteria > Rickettsiales > UBA3002 > QFOX01. Next base: position 2,854 of record CANEUT010000018.1, read on the forward strand.
CTCACCGCAGAAGATGCTACAATTATTGTAACCGCTGGCAAAGCCGAAGCCATGACCAAGGGCTGGAATATTGCCATTGTGGTGGTGGATGCGGGTGGTTATCCCATTCACATGGAACGTATGGACGGCGCGCCGCTGCAAGCCCCCGCCATAGCGCAGGGTAAGGCCTTCACCGCCGCCATCAGCCGCACCCCCACCAAATCGCTGGAGGAAGTGGTGAAAGACCGCCCCGCCGTGGTGATGATGCCCGATCGCTTGGCTATTCAAGGTGGCGTGCCCATTATTTATGAAGGTGAGTGCATTGGCGGCATTGGCGTTTCGGGCGTGAAGTCGGCCGAAGATGAAATTGTGGCACTGGCAGGCCGCGCCGCCCTTATTGGGGCATAATTTCCGTCACCCGGGCGCAGAATCCACTTGCTGGTTGAAAAGGGCTGTGTCAATAAGCCTACCAGCCAATTTTTAACGATTATTAACACGTAACGAGAGAATCATGCAAATCACGCTCAAAGAACAATCCGGCCTTTCCCACAGCTTTAACATTGTCGTGCCCGCAGCCGACGTGGAAGCGCAGATGGATGTTGAGCTGCAGTCGATCAGCCAGAAAGTGAAAATGCCTGGCTTCCGCCCGGGTAAAGTGCCGCTGCCGGTGCTGAAAAAGAAATATGGCAAAGAAGTGATGGGCGATGTGCTGGAAAGCACCGTTAAAAAAGCCACGCAACAAGTGGTGACCGAAAAAGAACTGCGTCCGGCGCTGCAGCCCGATGTGAAAATTGTCAGCTTTGAAGAAGGTGGCGATTTAACGTTCGAATTGACGCTGGAAGTGATGCCAAAAGTGCCGGAAATCGATTTTGGTAAAGTGACGGTCGATGAATACACCTATGAATTGCCAGAAGGCGAAGTGGACGAGGCGTTGAAGCGCTTGGCCAAATCGCGCCAACACCCGCACACCAAAGACGGCGCAGCCGAGCTGGGCGATGTGGTGAAAATTGACTTCGTGGGCAAAAAAGACGGCGTGGCCTTCCAAGGTGGCACCGGCAATGGCTTTCAGCTCGAGCTGGGCTCGAAGCAATTCATTCCCGGCTTTGAAGAACAGCTGGTGGGCGCTAAAGCCGGCGACAAACGCGAAGTGAACGTGACGTTCCCCGAACAATATCACAGCGCTGACTTGGCTGGCCAACCCGCCGTGTTTGATGTGACGGTGCTGGAAGTGGCCTATTTGCACGTGCCCGATATCAACGACAAATTGGCTGAATCGCTCGGCTTCAAAGATCTTGAGAACCTGAAAGGCGCCGTGCGTCAGCAAATTGACTTTGATTTCAAAAATGCTGCTCGCGCCAAAGCGAAAAAGAGCCTGTTTGACGCGCTTGATAAAGTGGCAACTTTTGAAATTCCGCAAAACATGCTGAAGCTGGAAACCGAGAGCATTCTGAAACAAGTGGCAGAAGCGAAAAAAGCCGGCGACCCCGAGCTAAAAGACAAAAGCGACGACGATTTGAAAGCAGAATACAGCAAAATCTCAGAGCGTCGCGTGCGTTTGGGCATTCTGCTTTCCGACATTGCTCGCACCAACAACCTGCAAGTAACCCGCGAAGAAATTTCGGCGGCGGTGATGGGGCAAGCGCGTCAATATCCCGGTCAGGAAGATAAAATCTTCGAATTTTACCGCAAGAATCCAAACGAAGTGAACGAGCTTCGTGGACCGATTCTGGAAGAAAAAGCGGTGGATTTCATTCTTGGCAAGGTGAAGCGTTCGGCTAAGCCCGTGACCATTGAAGAGCTGATGAGCGATGACGACGCTGAAGCTTCATCGGGCGAAAAATCCTCTAAGAAAAAAGCCGCGAAGAAGTAGTTCTTCTGCTTCTGAATCTGCGACTCTTCGACGCCGCATGGTATGGCCGCGCGACTGTTTTGCTGCGCTGCTTCTAAAACAAAACGCATTTGGCAGTGGCAGGAAGTCCACAATCGCACTATCTTTGTGTCATAAGAGCAGAAAATCATACTCCGCATTTTGACGGCGAGTGATCTGTCAGGCAGCGTGGAGGAATAACAACCATCTGCACTATCGCAGCTACCAAGGAGACTACCATGATTCACAGCAAAGGCGACATGTTCGATGCTTATAACGACGTGCTTGGCACCCCTGAAAAAGCGGCGCTGGTGCCCATGGTGGTGGAGCAATCAAGCCGTGGTGAACGGGCTTATGACATTTATTCGCGCCTGCTGAAAGAGCGCATCATCTTCCTCACCGGCGAAGTGGAAGATCATATGTGCACGCTGATTGTGGCGCAGCTGTTATTCTTGGAATCGGAACATCCGGATAAAGAAATCTCGCTCTACATCAACTCGCCCGGTGGCGTGGTCACGGCGGGCCTCAGCGTCTATGACACCATGCAATATATCAAACCAAAAGTGGGAACGCTGTGCATTGGTCAGGCGGCCAGCATGGGTTCGTTGCTGCTGATGGCCGGTGAGGCTGGCATGCGCTATGCAACGCCGAACGCACGCATTATGATTCATCAACCCTCGGGCGGCTTCCGTGGTCAGGCGAGCGATATTGAAATTCACGCACAAGAAATTATCTCGCTGCGTCACCGCTTGAACAATCTGTATGTGAAACATACCGGCCAAAAATTGCCAGTGGTCGAAAAAGCGATGGACCGCGATAACTTTATGTCGGCTGAAACGGCTCAGAAATTCGGTCTCATCGACCAGATTGTTGAGCGCCGCGCCGATGTGGAACCGAAAAAGAGATAAGGCACGCGCGTTAGCTGTTAAATAAATGATCGGGCGAATAACGCCAAAGTGAGGGAAAAATGAGTAAGCCACGCGAAACAAAAACCACACGCTATTGCAGCTTCTGCGGCAAAAGCGAACATGAAGTGCGCAAGCTGATTGCTGGCCCAACCGTGTTCATCTGTGATGAGTGCGTTGAGCTCTGCGTTGATATTATTCGCACGGCCGATAAATCGCCCGCGACGACGGAAACCAGCGAAACGCTGGTGACGCCGCAGCAAATTCGCAAAGTGCTGGATGATTATGTGATTGGGCAGACCCGCGCCAAAAAAGTGCTCTCGGTGGCGGTTCACAACCACTATAAGCGCATTTCGGTGATGGAAAAATCGAACGAAATTGAAATCGCAAAATCGAACATCCTCATTGTTGGGCCCACCGGTTCGGGTAAAACCCTGCTGGCGCAAACACTCGCCCGCATTCTGGATGTGCCGTTCACCATGGCTGATGCAACAACCCTCACCGAAGCCGGTTATGTGGGTGAAGACGTTGAGAACATCATTCTGCGTCTGCTGCAAGCGGCAGATTATAACGTTGAGCGCGCGCAGAAGGGTATTGTTTACATCGATGAGGTCGATAAAATTTCGCGTAAATCGGAAAACCCATCCATCACCCGCGACGTAAGCGGTGAGGGCGTGCAACAAGCGCTGCTGAAAATTATGGAAGGCACCGTAGCTTCGGTTCCACCGCAAGGTGGCCGCAAACATCCGCAGCAGGAATTCTTGCAGGTCGATACCAGTAACATTCTCTTCATCTGCGGCGGTGCATTCTCGGGCGTTGAGAAAATTATTGCACGTCGTCAAAAGGGTACGTCCATTGGTTTTGGCGCCGATGTGCGCAACACCGACGAAGTGAAACCGGGCGAAATGTTCAAAATGCTGGAGCCAGAAGATTTGCTGAAATTCGGCCTGATCCCCGAATTCATCGGCCGTCTGCCGGTGATTGCTACGCTGGAAGATTTGGACGAAGCGGCGCTGAAAAACATCCTCACCGAGCCAAAAAATGCGCTGGTGAAGCAGTATCGCAAAATGTTTGAAATGGAAGGTGTTGACCTGAAGTTTACGGATGACGCGCTGACTGCCATTGCGCTGAAAGCCATTGCCCGTAAAACCGGCGCCCGTGGTTTGCGTGCCATTATGGAAGAAGCGCTGATGGAGCTGATGTACGAAATTCCGGGCATGGATGACGTGACAGAAGTGGTCATCAACGGTGATGTGATTAATGGCAAAGGTGAGCCGGTGATTGGTCACGAAACTGGCACTGCCACCAAAAAACCAACCAAGAAGGCCTAGTCGATAATTTTGTCATTCCCGCGAAAGCGGGAATCTGGTTGGACGGCATGAAACAATACTTTGTTTACATCATGGCCAGCAAGAAAGATGGCATGCTCTATATAGGTGTCACCAGTGATTTGGTGAAGCGCGACTATGAGCACAGACATGGAATCACAGGTGGATTCACCAAGCGCTATAATCTTCATCGTCTTATCTATTTTGAAATTTATTCCGATCCTGAAACAGCAATTCTCAGAGAAAAGCAGTTAAAAAAATGGAATCGTTCTTGGAAAATAGAGCTTATTGAAAAAGAAAATCCAGAATGGAATGACCTTAGTGCAATGATTGCCTGAGATTCCCGCTTTCGCGGGAATGACATTTTTGGAAGCCCCCGCCCTCAGCAATGGTGGCGGGGTTTTTTATTGGTATAAATTACATGCCCAATTTCATAATAATATGGCAGCTGACAGTAGTGTTGTCGAGTGCATAAGCTGTTGTACTTGTTGCGCATGTTGCTGTTTGATAGCTCATGATTCCCCCAGATCCTGGCTTGCCATCGTCAATTTTAGTGTCGACATTCCAAGCTTCTTCTGGCTTCAGCGCTGCCGTATCTCCCCACGCGCCATTCTGGAGCCCGAATTGAATGACGTTTCCATAGTCAGAGGCAAACCAAGAGGCGTTACCCGCATCTGTGCCACGCACAATGGTAAATACGCTATTGGCAATTCTACCCCTTGGGACGTTTGTGCCGCCGATGATAGAAAGAGCTGCGGCGTTACTGTAAACCCCCGTATAGCGACCCGATATCAGCCCCGCATTTGCTAAATGCTGCCAAGCGCGGTACGTTTCTTTATAATCGCCATTGCCCTCAATAAAATGAGAAATATTTCCATTGTTATTTCCGTTGCAGGTTTCCATTCCTATAGCTGGGGTGGTTTGGTCGCCAGGGCAGGTTGCTGCTGTTGGCCAATAATCGGTGGCATCAGGCAAGTCACCCGGCAATCCACCATATTGGTCTTTAAACTGAATGACGGCGCTCTTATATTGGTCCAGATCGGCAAGAATGCTGCGTACTGCTGCGGTGCGAATAAGGCTTTGTCCGGCCAAAATTCCGCCGATCAACAGTCCAATAATGACAATCACTATCGAAAGTTCGATAAGGGTAAAGCCATGAACGGAACTGTTCGTTGACGCTTTATTTTGCATAAAAATCACCCACCACTTTTATTAATATACGCTAAAAAAAGAAATCGCGACATAGATGCCTGACTTTAATGGCCAGCCAGTTTTTAAGGGCATGTAAAGCAAAAGAAACAAAAATTACTAGCGGTGTACTCTTTAAAATCATTCCTTGCGAACTATATGACTTAAACATAGCATCGTTCAATATATAGTTTCATTTCCCCGATTTTTCTGAGGTTTCCATGAGCGACTTATCACCCCAAACTTTACCTGTATTACCGCTGCGCGATATTGTCGTGTTTCCGGGCATGGTAGTTCCCTTGTTTGTGGGCCGTGAAAAATCGGTGAAAGCCTTGGAATCGGTGGTGAAGGGCAATAATAAAATTCTCCTCGTCAGCCAGAAAAATGGCTCGCAAGATATTCCAACACGCGAAGATTTATACCTGGTGGGTACCATTGCCACCGTGCTGCAATTGCTGCGCCTGCCCGATGGCACAGTGAAGGTTTTGGTGGAAGGTGTTGCACGCGCAAAAGTGAATGGATTCAATGAGAACGATGAGTTTTATGAAGTAGTAGCTGAGGAGTATGAAGAGGCTGCGGGCGACCCGGTTGAAACCGAAGCCATGTTCCGTTCGGTGATTTCGAAGTTCGAAGAATATGTGAAACTGAACAAAAAAATTCAGCCCGAGACCATGGGCGCAGTCAGCAAAATTACGTCGCCATCCATTTTGGCTGACACGGTGGCGGCGCACATGTCCATCGACATTCCGGCGAAGCAGGAAATTCTGGAAATCATCAAAATCGCAGACCGTTTGGAGCATGTTTATTCGCTCATGGAATCAGAAATTGGTGTGCTGAACACCGAAAAGCGCATCCGTAGTCGCGTGAAACGCCAAATGGAGAAAACCCAGCGCGAATATTACCTGAACGAGCAGCTGAAAGCGATTCAGAAAGAATTGGGCGAGCTGGACGAGGGGCGCGATGAAACCAGCGAACTGGAAGATAAAATTAAAAACACCAAGCTGAGCAAAGAGGCGCGCGAGAAGTGCGAATCGGAGCTGAAAAAGCTGCGCAACATGAGCAGTATGTCGGCGGAAGCATCGGTTATTCGTAACTACCTTGACTGGATCACTTCGATTCCGTGGAAGAAATATAGTAAGGTGAAACGCGATTTGGATGCGGCCGAAAAAGTGCTCGACCACGACCATTCGGGCCTTGAGAAAGTGAAAGAACGCATTTTGGAATATCTGGCGGTGCAGGCGCGCACGAAGTCGATCAAGGGCCCCATTTTGTGCCTGGTTGGCCCTCCTGGCGTGGGTAAAACATCGCTGGCGCGTTCTATCGCCAAAGCCACGGGCCGCAACTACATTAAAATTTCGCTGGGCGGCGTGCGCGATGAATCAGAAATTCGTGGTCATCGTCGCACCTATATCGGGTCGATGCCGGGCAAACTGATTCAGAGCATGAAAAAATCAAAAACCAATAATCCGCTGTTTCTGCTCGATGAGATTGATAAAATGGGCAATGATTTCCGCGGTGATCCCGCGGCGGCGCTGCTCGAGGTTTTGGATCCCGAGCAAAATAAAAACTTCAACGATCACTATCTGGAAGTCGATTATGATTTGTCGGACGTGATGTTTATCACCACCGCCAACTCGCTGAACATGCCGCGTCCGTTGCTTGACCGTATGGAAGTGATTCGTCTTTCGGGCTATACCGAAGATGAAAAAGTGGCGATTGCGATTGATCACCTCATTCCGAAACAGCTGAAAGAACATGGGCTGAGTAACAAGGAATTACAGATTTCAGAAGATGCTCTGCGCGATACGATTCGCTATTACACGCGTGAGGCGGGGGTACGGAATTTAGAGCGCGAAATTGCCAAAATTACCCGCAAATCGGTCAAAGAAATTGTGATGAAGAAAAAAGAAAAAATCACGGTGACCCGCAAAAATGTTGGTAAATTTCTGGGTGTGCGCAAAACCAGCTATGGTGAAGCCGAGAAGAGCGATCAGGTCGGTGTTACCACCGGTCTGGCATGGACAGAAACCGGCGGAGATCTGCTGGTGGTTGAATCGGTCGTCATGCCGGGTCGTGGTAAGTTTACCGTGACGGGTAAATTGGGCGATGTGATGAAAGAATCGGTGGAGGCTGCCGCAAGTTATGTGCGCAGCCGTGCGCTTGATTTTGGCATTAAGCCTCCTGTTTTCCGCACCAAAGACATTCACGTGCACGTACCTGATGGCGCAACACCGAAAGATGGCCCATCAGCCGGTATTGCCATGTGCACCACTATTGTTTCGGTGCTTACCGGCATTCCCGTGAAAAAGAATGTGGCCATGACCGGCGAGGTAACGCTTCGCGGTCGGGTAACGGCGATTGGTGGCTTGAAAGAGAAGCTGCTGGCGGCGTTGCGCGGCGGCATTACCACGGTTCTGATTCCGCAAGAGAACGTAAAAGATTTGGAAGAAATTCCCGATAATGTGAAAAAACTTCTCACCATTATTCCGGTGGAACATGTCGACCAGGTGCTGGAGCATGCACTTGTCGAACTGCCAAAGCCCATAAAAGATTGGGTTGAGGTAGAAGATGAAACTGTTTTGAAGGCCGGAAAAGAAGAAGACGAAGATGGAATACGTCGTCACTAAATAAACGATGGCTTATTTTATTGCGCTAAGCAGAACGTCGAAAATTTATGAATAGACCGGTCCGTATGAGAGTGCGTGCGGCTGGGCTTTATATGCGGTCATTTTTAAATGATTAACAAAGAAAACCAATAAATAAGAATTATCTAAAATGAGTGCTTGATCAACTTTGTTACAATGACGTAGTCAAGTGAATTTCCTTTATTATTTCCTCTTGCAATAGAATTTTTGATAGGTACTCATCCTTCCGAAAACATTAAAACAAACGGGACAGGGATTAATATATGTTTAAGGATACAGCCCATCTGCGCAAAGCTTCCCAATCACTAAAAGTGCTTGGAAACTTTTATCGCCTGCAAATTGTGACGCTGTTGTTGAATGGCGAGAAAAATGTTTCTGAGCTTAACGAAAGCGTGAAAGTAAGCCAGCCGGCATTGTCGCAGCATCTTTCAAAATTGCGCCGTGAAGGTATTTTGGGTGCTCGCCGTGAGCAACGCCAGATTTTTTATTACCTCAACAACCCGCATGTGATTCGCGTGTTGGGCGTGGTGGGCGAAATGACCACTGCCATGGAGCCCTCGGCGCCTAAAACACCGCTTTCTTCAGCAAATAATTCCTAATGATGAGCTAAGAGTTTCTAGCGTTTGCGGTCTTGCGGCTTGCTTTTATCAACCACGGTGGCCTGATAGGTCTCTTTGCCTTTTAGCACCTGTGTTGCCAGCAAACGGAAGAGGGCAGCAAGCTTTTTGCGGCCTGCTAGGGTGCTGGTGTCGATATTGTCAAACTCGCTGATATCGATGACATCGATACCCATTTTTAAAAAATATTCTTTGGGATTGCTGATAATTTCTTCAGCCAGCGCATAAAAATAATCAGCCAATTGCTCGGCTGTCATTTGGTCCAGTTCATCGAGCAGTGGCGGCTTGCCGTCAGTGGAGGGGGGTTTGTTCGGCGGCGCCATGGGCGTCATCTCCCTCATCATCAATCGCTTGTTGCATGGCAAGTGCCATCATTTCTTCGAATTTGGCAAAACCCAGAAAGGCCACGCCCGCTTGCAAATGATCCATGGAATCTTGGCTGAGGTTTTCATTCACCCATTTTACCCGGTTGCTGGGCCGATCAGCCGCAATATAAGCGAAATAATTGAAGAATTTGTTGCCCGGAAAATCAAACTTCAGTTTGCGATTTTCCACTTCAATGGTGAAGGACCCGATGATTTGACCGTTCTTGAAGACATGGGTGGTATTGCCCTGTTCTTCGATGTTAATGCCAAATTGTTCGTAACGTGGACGTTCCATGCAGTGGTTCTACACGCCACAGAACATGGTTTCAACGAAAAACAAAGGTTTATGGCTTAGCTGGCTGAGTTAACGCTGATGCGCGTTGCAGTAAGAATTACCTCACCAAATTTTGGTGAGAAAAGTTTGCTCAGCACCATGCGTTTAATGGAGCCTTCAAAATTGCGTAAATTTTCGCCCACCAGGCGTGTGTTCACCATAATTGCCTCCAGCCCCCCATCCGCCATGGGATTGCTGCACAGAGCGAAACCATCATCGCGCAGGTCGATATAATCGTGCGGGTTAAACATGGAATGGCTGCTTAAGTGATAATGTTCATGGGATGTGTACATAGCATCAGCATAGCCAATTTCACAAGTAACAGTGTTACATTTCTATGAAATCTCAATCATGGCAGTGGATGTGGATAAGTTTCACGCATAGCTGCCATGCATAAACTGCAATTCTCATTCGGTCACTGATATGCGCTTATTCCCTCAGGAACGTTGATTTATGTCTCGCCATTTGCCCCCGCCTCGGCCGACGAAGCGGGGGCTTTTTATTAAGGCGTTGCGATAGTTTTTCTAGGGGCGATTGCGTTGTTGCTTGAGTGCTCAGTCAGTTATGTAGCGCTGCTACACGCCTTCCTTGCGCGCACAAGCGCCTAGCACTCGCCTCCTATAAAATTCTATCTCAAAGCCTTACATGGGCTACAGATTCTTATCGCCCTTTGAAATCAGCCCGCCAGCTTCGGCAAGTGATTGCGTTTGGCTGAGCTTAAACCGTGATTCAACTTCTTTTGAGCGGTCAGTTTCCGCGGTGCGGCTGGTTGTTTTTGCTTGGTTCTTAAATAAACCCGATGCGGTTGAAAAAAGGCTGTTCAAGCCAGAGCTGCCACCTGATTTTCCATCACCCAAAAGACTCTGTAAAAAATCATTACTTTGCGATTGCAACGATTCTGAAAATTGCTGCGTATAGTTTTTCAGCAGCGATTCTGCCTCTTTGGTGAGGTCTTTAAGAAATTTAACGCGCACCGCGTCACTGGTGTTGCTGCGCGAGCGCGTGCTGGGAAGGTAACGTTTTGCCATGAGGCTCTCCTGTTGGGTGAGCCTTTAAAAATGCACGAAACAGGGTTGCCGGGAAGGTGCCTAGGCACTGTTAACAAATTCTAAGGAGATTGCGCCATGATGTTTATTTGGCCGAAGAACCAGGGAAATTTCGAGGCGTAGCGGGGTCTACGTCACAGAAATTTACTGCCGTTATTCGGCCAAATAAAACATGGCCCTCACGGGTTGCGGCAAAAATCGTCGCTCGCGTCGTTGAAATGGCTTTATGTAGAATGGCTACATCGCAGCCATTTCGCCTAGCGAATCAACGATTTTTGCCAGCAACGCAACGCCTTGGAATTTGTTAACAGTGCCTAGAACGAAGACGCTGCTTTTTTGGGCCCGCTGTGACGATTGCCACCGCCGCTGCCACCAGAACCGCCACTGCGACGTCGATTGCTGCCGCCACGGCGCTTTTGTGGCGCGCTGGATGTGCCGGCGGGCAGGGGAGGCAGCACCGCATCCGGATCCATGAGTTTTTGAATGTTGCGCCATTTCAGCGCATCTTCGGGCGTAATGAAGCTAATGGCCGAACCATCGGCCCCGGCACGGCCGGTGCGGCCAATGCGGTGAATGTAATCTTCCGGTGCTTGCGGCAAATCGAAGTTCACGACATGCTCGATGTGCGGAATGTCGAGCCCACGGGCGGCAATATCCGTCGCCACCAGAATGCGGTGCTTTTTCTCGCGGAAGGCAAGCAGCACGCGTTCGCGGTGACGCTGGTCAAGGTCACCATGAATGGCATCGGCCGTGAAGCCCGATTTTTTAAGGCGATCGGCCAGTTTTTCAGTGGCAAATTTTGCTTTCACGAAAATGATGATCGTGCCGTCGCGCTCTTTAATTTCGCGTACCAGATTGTTGTATTTATCGTCGGCTGAAACATGCAATATTTTTTGCTCGATACGGTCGGCGGCTTTGTTGGTTTCGCCCACTTCAATCCGCACCGGATTTTTGAGGTATTTTTCCGAAAGCTTCAAAATTTGTGGTGGCAGCGTGGCCGAGAAAAGCAAGGTTTGGCGCTGCAGTGGCAGATATTTCAGGATTTGCAGAATTTGATCTTCAAAACCCATGTCGAGCATGCGATCGGTTTCGTCGAGCACCAGATAGCTGGTGTCATGCAGCATGAGGCTGCCGCGCTGCAAATGGTCGATAATGCGGCCCGGCGTGCCCACAATAATGCGCGGGCGAGCGCGCAGTTGCGCTTGCTGATTGGGCATGGATTCGCCGCCGATCAGCAGGGCTGATTTAATGGTGCCATAGGGCCCAAGCAGCTGCTTCACCACGGCTTCCACCTGGTTAGCCAATTCACGCGTTGGCAGCATAATCAGCGCGGTGCCGCGTGAGTTGCTGAGCATTCGCGCAATCATGGGAATGCAGAAGGCGGCGGTTTTGCCCGATCCCGTCATGGCGGTGCCCAAAATATCGCGGCCGTTCAGCGCATCGGGAATGGCTTGCGCCTGAATGGGGGTGGGGGTGGTGAATTTCATGGCTGTCAGCGCCGTGCGCAAGGCAGGCGGCAGGGTTAGTTCTTCAAAACTTTGCATGGGGTAGTCCTATATTTACGGAGATTGTGTGGGGTAGCACCTAAACACAATCAACGCGCCCGATGCGCGGCGTAAATAGGTACTAAAAAAACGGGGAGAAAAAACAAGAGAAGGCCGCCGAGGCCCGAAAGCCCCGGCGGGGTATATATTTAGTCGGCGATTTTCAGATTCGCAGCCGAGGTCTTGCCTTTATTGGTGGCAAGTTCATAGCTGATTTTTTGGCCTTCGTTCAGCGAACGCAAGCCTGCAGCTTCGAGTGCAGTGATGTGAACGAACACGTCCGCACCGCCTTGATCAGGTTGAACGAAGCCGTAGCCTTTGGTTGGGTTGAACCATTTTACGATACCGGTAGCCATGTAGAAAACTCCTTAAAGTCTGCGTTAGTTTACAATTTTTCCACTATGGAAAAATCGTAAAAGAGTCGAATCTGAATGCCGAAATGGCAATGAAACTCTTTGCAAACATGAGGAGGAGGTTGGCTCCATCCGCACCACCGTAGGAATTCACTTGGGGAGCGAATCGAAGCAGTAGTTCTGATTATCAAAGAGTTATCAATTGAACTCTGGTGCCTGTTATGCTCCAAAAATGGCTTCCCGTCAAGGCAAAGGGTGGCATAGCCAACACCGATGAGGACGGGTTTGCTTTGTAAGCTGGTGTTTTTCAACTGGTTGCGCTAACTAAGCCGCTATGACTCAGGAAAAAACAAACACAAATTGTGGCACGGTGGCGCTTATTGGCGCACCCAATGCCGGCAAATCGACCCTGCTTAATCGCATGGTGGGCAGTAAAATATCCATCGTCACCCCCAAGGCCCAAACCACCCGGGTGCGCGTAACAGGCGTCACCATGCAGCTGAACACCCAGCTGATATTTATGGATGTGCCCGGCGTGTTTGATGCCACGCAGCCATTTGAAAAAGCCATGGTGAACGCCGCCTGGAGCAGTGCGCGCGAGGCCGATGCCATTTTGTTCATTCACGATGCGCGCAAAAATCCGAATGAAGAAACGGAGATTGCCGTCAACCGCATTAAGGACATGAAAAAGCCCATTCTGCTGGCGCTGAACAAAACCGATGCCGTGACCGATAAAACCGTGCTGCTGGCGCGTGCCGAATGGTTTAACGAACGCGCCGAATGGAA
>CANEUT010000019.1 GCA_947441895.1 Rickettsiales bacterium
AGTGACGATGGTTTTAATGTCGTTATTGAGGGTGAAACTGATGGGTGCCCCGCAGACGCGTTCGAAATCGCGTGGTTCCACCGCTTCTTTGAATTTAGCGCCACTGCGATTGATGACGTTGACGATCTGTTCGAGAGGAATATCAAGTTCTCGCAATACCCGCATGAGCCGCGCCGTGTGCGACACGGATTTCAGCCATAATTGCGAGACGACCACCACTTTGGAAGATTGTTGGGCGACGCTTGCCACCCATGGCAGCCACACATGCGGCAAATCCAGAATGATAGTGTCATAGCTTTGTTTCAACGTGGTGACTAAAGCGCGGATGGATTCGGCACTGACCATGGGTAAATAGCGCAGTTCGACGGGGGCCGTAATTACATCGAGCTTGCCGTAATTGGCCACCATGCGGCGAATGAGGGTGGCATCAATACCGCGATCGGGATGATCGAACAGCTCGCGGATGCCATAGGGGCTCTGTAAGTTCAGGTGTTTGGCCACCATACCATATTGATAGTCCATATCGACCAGTACCGTGTTACCGTTATAAATTTGGGCAATGGCATAGGCGGTGTTGACGGCAGCGGTGGAGGCACCATCACCCGAACCGGAACTTAGGAATGCAAAGACGCGTTTGTCGGACTGCAAAGCTGGTGTGGGGGCCAACGCCTTTTCAGCCACCTGCAACAGACTACCCACCGTGGGGGCGGGTGGTTCGGTCGGTGCAGCAGGGGTTGCCGGTAGTGCGGTTAAAATGCGTACCACTTCGGCGGCGCTAGTTGGCATGGGTAAATAGTCGATGATACCGCGTGCCAGTAAACCACGATAGAGCAAAATATCGTTGGCATCGCCCACGGCAATGACGCGTGTTCCTGCTTCGCATTGCTGCGCCAGAAAATCGACCTCCCCCAGCACGTCTTGCCCGCGTGCGCCGGTATCAAGCACAATATGGGAGGGGGTAATGTTTTGTTCTTCCAAATAGGTGGCGGCCTGCCCGGGCGTGCCCACAATTATCAGGGGTTGGGTCACATTGGCGGCAACTGCCAGCTCGTGGCCCCAGGCTTCGCGGCTTGTATCCGATAGAATAATTAAAAATGCACGCATGAAGAAAATTGCCTCACCAGATAGATGTCTGATGAACATACTCAAATTTGGATTAGCAATCCAGCCTAATTGCGTGCGCTATTGGGTCGCGGCTGAAGATACCACCGACTGATCGACGCCGTAGGTTTCTGGCTCTTGTGTTTTGGGTGCATAGGCCCGCTGGATGGCGTTAATGCCTGTTTTGGCGCTTGGGCTATCGGACAGATTGGGGCTTACGAATTGTTGTTTATCGGAAACATGTTGCACCATGTTGGCCGATATGGCGCAGCCAAAAGCAGGGTGGTAGCCATTAAAAACATTGGGAGTGTTGTTCACAAAACGCGGGTTACAATCATGCGCCAGAATGCGCTCATAGACAAGTGCCACGCTATAATCGCCTGAGGGCACTAAGCGGGTGGGCACGGCTTCCAAATCGAGCACTTTGAGTGCCTCGACGCAGCGCGGATCATCGGCTGTGCAATAAAGTTCGGCGCGGGTGGGCTGGTCTTTTTCAATCCAGATGGAAAGTTCGTTCAGGTCATTGCCGGTGACAACCGGCAGGTTCACCACTTCAGAAGATACATCGACCAATGCTTCAGGCCCGCCACGGTTATAGAAGGCTTCATCGGATGGTGGTTTGCAGCCACCAAGCGCCAGTGCAATGAGCAGGCACAACACCGCCCCGCCGCGAAGGGTTGGTCGAACAGGTGAGGCTGATGATTGGTGCATAGCGTCCATCCTAGTTGTCCGTCATGAAGCCGGTGGGGCCTTCAAGGCTGACGCCTTTAATGCCACGGTTCGAGCCCAGCGCACCCATGAAAACACTTTCCATAAAGCTTGCGGGACGCAAATCATCGGTCGGCAATTTAATGTCGGAGCCTTTAATGGGGTCAACCAAATAGGGCGTGACCGAAATCACCAGTTCGGTTTCGTTGCGCTTGAAAGCGGTGGAGCGAAACAGTGCGCCAAGGACAGGAATTTCGCCCGCGCCAGGCAGCTGGTCGATTTGTGAGGTGATGTTGTCACTCATTAATCCGGCGATCATGAAACTTTCGCCGGGAGCCAGCTCGACCGTGGTGGAAGCGCGGCGGGTGGTGATAGAGGGCGCATCGCCCGAGGTGCCGCTGCTTGAAGTATCAATCTGCGAAACTTCGGGCTGCACCTGAATGCGAATGCGGTTTTGGCTGAGCACGAATGGGGTGAATTTAAGCGCCACCCCATAGGGTTTATATTCGGTGGTGGTGACGCCTTGTGCCTGCGGTACGCGAATGGGAAATTCACCACCCGCCAGAAATTGCGCTTCCTCGCCCGAAAGCGCGGTGAGGTTAGGTTCGGCCAGCACCTTAAACAAACCGTCGCGCTCCAGCGCTTCAATGGCCGCGCCGACACCTTGCGCATTGCCACTGCGAATGGATGCGCTGGCAAATGCATCACTACCAGCGGCATAGGAACCATAGTCGAAGGCGCGGGTAGTGCCATCGGCCGCCAAACCGCCCAGGCGACCAATGGCTGTGCCGATGCTGAGATTATCACCAAAGGCTTGCAAGCTGACACCCAGATTTTTTACCGCCGTGCGCTGCACCTCACCAATACGAATACGCAGCATGACCTGCTGGCCCGAGCTGATTTTCATCATATTGATGATGGGGGAAGCATTTTCTTTGCCGTCATTTATTTTACGTGATTCAAGCTGTTCAGGGCTTAATTTGCCATGAACAAATTCCTCGGCAATTTCGAGCGCGCTGGATGCGGCGGCAGCACTACTTACATCGCCCGTTAGCGCAATGCGGGTATTCACCATGCTGACACCAATACGTTCGGCGGGCAAAAATTCTTTTAACGCACGACGTACGGCGGGCAAATCATAGGTGACGAACACATCCATGCTGCGCACCAGCTTGTGATTGGAATCGAACAGGCGCATGGTGGTTTGGCCGATGCGCTTGCCGATGACGGATACTTTGCGTTTTCCATGCACATAGACATCGGCCACTTCGGGATCGGTCACAATCACTTCGCTTAAGTCGCTGGCCGAGGTCACAAGTTCGGAGCGGTTAATGGGCACATAAAAAATGGGGGTGGCGCCGTTATTGACCGTGGTTTTGGTGGGGGCAGAACCAATCGATGCCGCATGAGCAGCATGCATGCCTAAACCACCCAATAAAAAAGCTGCCACCAGCACGCGGCAGACAATATTCAAACTGTGCCGCGGTTGATTCATGGGGCCGGTTTCGTTGTGGTGACAGGTGAAGTAGGCGTTGCGGCGGGCGGTGTGGCTGTTGCAGCCGGGGATGGCGTGTCGCTTACAATTTCGGTGGAGGTAATGCCACGAATAATGGTGACGTTGCTGACACCGCCGACAGCGGAGCCTGTTGTATTTGGAATGTTCAGGGCACCACTGCCATCGTTCCACTGCGAAATATCATTGGGTCCGGTGAGGGTCAGCGGGTCGGAGGACTCGCGGTCGGCCAGAGCCCGCAGCGCCATGGTAAGGGTGCCCACTTTTTGGCCTAGGCGCAAACGCTGGGCATCGGTTTGCGAAACCATGAGCGACACGCTACGCGGAATGAGTAATTTTCCATCCCTGTCAAGCGAACCCGCATTACTGGAGCGCTGATCAACCGCTAGCACGGTGACATTGGTAAGCAAGGTTTCGGTGACGGGTTCTTTTTCTTTGCGCGGTGGCTTGGGTTGACCGCCGACGATCGGGTCGTTCACCCATTTTTCAACATCATGCGTCAACAAAATATCGACGCGGTCACCCGGGAACACAAAACCAGCGAGACCTTCAATCTCATTGGTCTGAATGGTAATCACACGCATACCCTTTGGCAAATCACCAGCCAGAAAATTTGGATCATTTGGGTTAGCGAGTTTGGTTTTAATCAGCGGCTCTTGTTGTTGAAATGCGGCGCGGGCAATCATGCCCACTACTTTACCGGCACCACCTTCCGCGCGAATAAAACCATCCAGCACTAGGTTCTCGGGCCAGGGCTGAACGGTGAGCATTTCTTGCGTAACCGCACTGCCAATAGCAATGGGTTGGGCGGCCACATAAACGCTGACAGTTTTAATTTGCGGCGCGGCAGTTTGCTGGCCGGCAACCGGTGGTGGTGGGGCGTTACTGGCTGACATGCGAAGCACGATGACGGCCGCAATGGCAGCAAACATAATCGCAGCAATTAAACCACCAAAACGCATCGATTGTACCTATTACAAACACCAAAAAACAACGGCCTGTTGAAAAAAGATTAACCGCCGTGACATAATAACAACGATCGATGTACCCACAGGCATCCAACCGCGTCAAGAAGTTATCCTCACCTATCCCCCGCTGGTTTGGCGCACGCATAAAAATCATTGCTCGCGCGTTGCCAGGCGCTATGGTGCGCGCAATAAAATCTATCAACCGCGAGATTTTTGTGACGACAGCGCATGAGCGTATTTTAATTCTTGATTTTGGCTCGCAGGTGACGCAGCTGATTGCGCGGCGCGTGCGCGAAGCCGGTGTGTATAGCGAGATTCGTCCCTTCACCACATCGCTTGATGATATTCGCGCCTTCGCGCCCAAAGGTATTATTCTCTCCGGCGGTCCGGCGTCGGTGCATGAAAGCGCCAGCCCCACCATCTCGAAAGAAATTTTCAATCTCGGTGTGCCGCTGCTTGGCATTTGTTATGGCGAACAGCTGATTTGCAATTTGCTGGGTGCCAAAGTAGTGCCCGGCACCACGCGTGAATTTGGCCGCGCCGAAATTGATGTGGTGGCCAACAATGCGTTGTTTGAAGGCGTGTGGGGCGTGGGCGATAGGCCCACCGTGTGGATGAGCCACGGCGATAAAATTGAATCACTGCCCGATGGGTTTGTGGTGGCGGCAAAAAATGCTGCTGCACCGTTTGCCGCCATCGCGAACGATGCCGCGCAGATTTACGGCGTGCAGTTTCATCCCGAAGTGGCGCATACACCGCAAGGCGCCGCGCTGATTGATAATTTCGTGCGTCGCATTTGTCGCTGTGCCGGCGACTGGAGCATGAAGGCGTTTCGTAGCGAAGAAATTGAACGTATTCGGGTGCAGGTTGGCAAAAGCAAGGTTATCTGCGGCGTGTCAGGCGGGGTGGATTCCACGGTGGTGGCAAGCCTGCTGCACGAGGCCATTGGTGATCAGCTGGCGTGCATTTTTGTGGATACCGGCATGCTGCGTTTGAATGAAGGTGAGCAAGTCAAAAAACGTTTCAACGAACATTACGGCATTCCGCTGATTTATGTCGATGCCAGCGCCGTTTTCCTCTCGCGTTTGAATGGCGTCAGCGACCCTGAGCGCAAACGTAAAATTATTGGTGAAACCTTCATCGAAATTTTCGAACAGGAAGCAAAAAATATTCCAGATGCCGACTTTTTAGCCCAAGGCACCTTGTATCCCGATGTCATCGAGTCGGTGAGTTTTAGTGGTGGGCCCAGCGTGACGATTAAATCGCACCATAATGTGGGCGGGCTTCCGGCGCGCATGAATTTGAAACTGGTGGAACCGTTGCGTGAATTATTCAAAGACGAAGTGCGCAAACTGGGGCTAGAACTTGGTATTCCACGTGATTTGGTGTTCCGCCATCCGTTCCCGGGTCCGGGTTTGGCCATTCGCATTCCGGGTGAAATTACGGGCGAAAAACTGGAATTGCTACGCCGCGCCGATGCGATTTACATCGAAGAACTGCGCAGTAATAATCTCTATGACCAGATTTGGCAGGCCATCACCGTGCTGCTGCCAGTGAAAACCGTGGGGGTGATGGGTGATGCCCGCACCTATGAATTTGTCTGTGCCATTCGCGCTGTCACCAGCACCGATGGCATGACGGCGGACGTGTTCCCCATTCCTCATGATTTAATGAATAAAATTGCCGTTCGCATTGTGAACGAAGTGCGCGGCATTAACCGCGTGGTGGTTGATATTACCAGCAAGCCGCCCGCAACCATTGAGTGGGAATGACGATGGCACAATCAGTTCTGGCTGGCCATTTGCTTGTCGCGGCCGTGCTCGCATCCTCAAGTAGCGCTGCTACATTCCGGCGCTGCGCGCGGGCGCTTCGCGCTACTACCTACCCAGAACTGATTTCTTGTGATATTCCGGCGCACGTATAAGGAGATTTAATCATGGCCGATGATGATGGATTGCTGCGCGAAGTTGATGCTGACATGCGCACCGAACGGCTGATGGCGGCGTGGCGCCAATACCGTTCGTTGCTGGTGGTGTTTGTGGTGAGTGTGTTGCTGGCTACCACTGCCAATGTGCTGTGGCAGAACTACCGTGTGCATCGTGGGGGCGTGTGGCTCGAACAGTTAACCGCAGCGCAAAATCAGTTTAATCAGGGAAATTTTATTGACGCTGAAAAAGGTTTCGCTGTGGTGGCCGCCGAGGCCAGTGGCGAACTTTCGGCCGTGGCCAATATTTGGCACGCCCGCGCCTTGATTGGTCAAGGGAACACCGCCAAAGCAGTGGCAGTGCTAACCACGGCCGCGCAAACAAATGGTTTGTGGGGTGACGTGGCCTGTTTGCGTTTGGCGGCGATTAGCGCGAAAGACGCCACCTGTTTGTCGGACCCAAAAACTTCGCCGCTGGCATGGCAGCGCGGTGCTTGGGCGGCCGCCGAATTCTGGCAAGCGGGTGATAAAGCGCGTGCCATCGCCACGCTGGAGCCATGGGTACTTGATGCCAGCACGCCGGAAGCCAGCCGCGCTGAATTGCAGCAGTGGCTTGCCACCATGAAGACCGCTAAATAATGCGTTTTATGAAACAGAATGCACTGCTTGCCTGCCTGTTTTTATTGGCCGCATGCGAAACGCCAAGCTGGGCCGGTGGCAGCCCGCCAGAAATTAAGCGCGCCGCGGGTGAACGCACCGATGTGCTGCTGAATGTAAAGCGCTTAAAGCCCGATGCCGCCGTGGCCGAACAGGCGGTGGATGTGCCCGAACCGGCGGATTTGACGGAATGGCATAACCACAACGAAGCCATGCAAACACCGCATATTGCCTCCACCGGATTTGCCCGCGAACAATCGGCACGCATTGGTGATGGCAATGATTTCTCGCGCGATACCGTGTCGCCGCCCATTGTGGCCGGTGGCGTGGTTTATGCCATGGATGCTGCGGGCGTGGTGTCGGCCCATGATGCAGCGGACATCGACAAAATTCGCTGGGTTGATAAATCGGGCCTGACTGAAAACGTGTATGATGTGCTGGGCGGTGGTTTAGCGTTTGATGATGGGGTGGTCTATGCCACCACCGGCTATGGTAATTTACGCGCTATTGATACGGCAACGGGCAAAAGCAAATGGAATGTGCGTGTGGGCGCACCCGTGCGTGGCGCACCTGCGGTGGGCAGTGGCATGGTGGTGGTGCTCACGGCCGATAACCAAACATTGGCGTTTGATATAGCCACCGGTGCGCCGCGCTGGGAACATCGCGGCATTAAAGAATCGGCTGGCTATTTTTCCACCACCGCACCGGTGATGAGTGATGGCATGGTGGTGGCGGCCTATTCGTCGGGCGAGCTGTTTGTGATGCGCGCCGAAACCGGAAGCGTGGTGTGGTCGGACGCGCTCGGCAACACCGTAAAAACCCGCGCCAGTGCGGTATTCAGCGGCATTGACGCCGACCCCATCGTGCAAGATGGCGTGGTGGTGGTGGTGAGCTCCAGCGGTGAAATGCAGGCCAGCGCACTGCTAAATGGTCGCCCGCTGTGGCAAATTAAAGTGGCCTCGCACCGCACGCCGTGGTCGGCGGGCAATGCGTTGTTTGTGTTATCGGACACGCACGACATTGCGGCTATTTTCAAGCGCGACGGGCTGATTCGCTGGTCGGAGTCGCTTGCCGTGGCCGATAAAAATGACCCAAACAAAGACAAAACCCCGCCGCTTTATGGCCCCATTCTGGCGGGCAACGCGGTGATGGTGATGGACCATAAAGGCCAGCTTTTCAGCTTTAAACCCGACACTGGCGAACGGCTTGCCACCCGCGAGCTGACCAGAAATATTGTAAGTTCGCCCATTATGGCGGGTGGCGCCATGTATGTGATGACAAAAGACGCGAAGCTGCGGAAGTATTATTAAACTTACTTCAAAGTCCTTCGCTTCGCTCAGTGTACTTTGAAGTGGAGTATCGAAGCTGTCGCCTTCGGGGCGGCCCTCAGGCGCCAGTAGTAATGAAAAGCTAGTAAAGAACGGCCTTTCCATGCTATACGCCCCGACTTATGAAACAAAATCTCCCCATCCTCGCCATTCTTGGCCGCCCCAATGTCGGCAAATCGACGCTGTTTAATCGCCTCGTCGGTAAGCGCCTGGCGCTGGTCGATGATCAGCCGGGCGTGACGCGTGATAGGCGCTATGCCGATGGCGCCATTGCCGATTTGAAGTTCCGCCTGGTCGATACCGCCGGCATGGAAAAGGCCGACGAAGAGGCGCTGGAAAGCCGCATGTTTGCCCAAACCAAAGCCGCCATGGACGAGGCCGATGTGTTGTTGTTCGTGGTGGATGCCCGCGCGGGGGTGACGCCGATTGACCAGCATTTCGCCAAAATCATCCGCGCCAGCAACAAGCCGGTGATCCTCATCGCCAACAAGGCCGAATCAACCCGCGCCAACGCAGCGGGCGATATTTATACGCTGGGCTTTAAACAAATGGTGCTGCTTTCCGCCGAACATGGCGAGGGCATCGGCGATTTATATGAGGTGCTGACGCAATATATAGAGCACGCACCCGAAGAAGAGAAAAAAGCCAAACGCACCCGCAAAAAAACCACCGAATATAATGAAGAGACCGGCGAAACCGATGTGGTGTTCCCCGAGCGTATTGAACGCAGCAAACCGCTGAACATGGTGGTGCTGGGGCGGCCGAACGCCGGAAAATCCACCCTCATCAACGCGCTGCTGGGTGAGGAGCGCCTGTTGACCGGGCCGGAAGCGGGCATCACGCGTGATGCCATTGCGGTGCCGTTTGATTATCATGGCACGCAGGTGCTGCTGCACGACACAGCGGGCATGCGCAAACGCGCCAATGTGCAGGGCAAAATGGAGAAGCTGGCGGTCAGCGATTCCATTCGCGTGCTGACCTTTGCCGAAGTGGTGGTGGTGCTGCTGGATGCCACGGCGCCCATGGAAAAACAAGACGCCACACTGGCGTCACTGGTGGAGCGTGAGGGCCGCGCCTGTGTCATTGGCCTCAACAAATGGGACCTGATTAAAACCGGCAAAAAAGAATTCCTCGAAGAAATTGAATATATGCTGAACAAGCAGCTTTCGCAGTTGGCGGGGGTGGCGGTGGTGCCCATTTCGGCCAGCAAAAAAACGGGATTGAACGAGCTGATGAACGCCTGTTTCACCGCCCGCGAAGTGTGGGATACACGTGTGCCCACCTCGCAGCTGAACCGCTGGCTGGAAGGCACCATTACCAACCATTCGCCGCCGCTGGTGAAGGGGCGTCGCCTTAAAATTAAATACATCACGCAGGTAAAATCACGCCCGCCAACGTTTCATTTATTCTGCAATATGGCGAAAGAATTTCCCGAATCGTATCTGCGTTATTTAACCAGCCATTTACGCACCAGCTTTAAAATGGAAGGCACGCCCATTCGCCTGGTGCTGAAGGAAAGCGACAACCCCTTCGCCAAAAATAAAAAACGGGTGAATCGTTAGGTGCGACCATATAGCGATGTTGAGATATTTCCCCGCATACTCACCCCTGTCGATTGTATCTGATGGATGTTGATAGGGGTGTCGATCACGGCACAGTCCGTTTGACCTACCAAGCGTTCTTTTTTATTAAAAGCCTTACAAAGGGCGGCATTTTTTTCATCCGTAAACCATGGATCATGGGTATTGCTGCGCGAGACCTGATCGCGCCCACGGTCGCCCAGAGCTGCCAAGCTGGCAATTTCGCGGTATAATGTGCGCCTAGCTTTGTTATCGCCCATGGGCAGAGCTCCTTTGGTTTCCCAATTGGAAATAGTCACGTGTGATAAAGAGTTTTTATAATGTTTTGCGGTGTGATTGTTCGAAGGATATTCGTCCATGCATAGGGCTATGTTATTTGCAAAATCATCTACCGATTCGCCGCGGCGCAGACGAATGGACTGAATCATGAGGCCTAATTTATTATCATCTGATTGCTCGGCCGCTTGCCACAATGTGTCGGCCGCATCGCGCAGTGATTTGTCATAAGTCTGAATAAGGCTTGGCTGCAGTGGGGGGTTGCAGGGATATTTTCCCTCAGGACCGGTTAACCAATCCACAAAATAGATGAAGTTCTTCGTTGGCAGAGTCTTACCACTACAATAGTAACTGAGCGATGCTAAGGTATTTGGGGTTTTGATAAGGCCACAAAGCGGTGCGCACTGCGATGCTGGCGTGCCGCCATTTCGCAGAGAATAGTAGAGCGCCTTGTTGTGCTTAACTTCTTTAATAATTTTTGGCTGCGTTAGTTTATTGCCGTTTTCATCACAGGCGGTCTCAAGTGCAGCACGCAGTGCTTCGCGAATGGGGGTGGTCTTCATTTGGGGGCCATCATCCACCAGTGCGATTTTCCCATTTGCTCCCGCCACTTCTTTTTGTGGCCGCGCTTTCCAATAGGCCTCTTCAAATGCCTGGCCTTTATCATCAAACAAAATCTCAAACACCGATTGAATGGCATCGAGCATGTCGGCGGCGGGCAGCTCTTTTCCTTCAAGCCAAGCATTCACTGTTCTTTCGGCGATTTTTTTCCCACTTGCCTCAGAGATATCTGCCACGAATTGAGTGGTATTCCCATGATAAGTCTCATCAAAAAGCGCACGCAGCTGTTTGGCAAACGCTTGTTTTGCCGCGGCGATATCTTGATTTGGCTTTGCGCGTGTCATGGATGCCTGAAAAACAGAAGATTCATAGGCGCATAGCCTACCATGAACAGCCTTAAGCGAATGTGAAGATTCAGCGAAACCGCACTGGTAATGAACGTTTTTCGTGCTATATCAACCCCATGACCGCAGCTGCCATTGAAATTAAAGGCCTCACCAAAACCTATCGTGACCGCGTCAGCGGGCAGGAGAAGAAGGCGCTGAACCCGATTGACCTTACCGTGCCGCGCGGGTCGTTCTTTGGTCTGCTGGGCCCTAATGGCGCGGGCAAATCCACCATCATCAACATTCTGGCGGGCACGGTTATTAAATCGGGCGGCAGCGTGACTATTTGCGGGCATGATATCGACACGCAGATGCGCGCCTCACGCCTTGCCATTGGCGTGGTACCGCAGGAATTGATTCTCGACACATTCTTCACCGTGCGTCAGGCGCTGGAAATCACCGCCGGTTACTATGGCATCCCCAAAGCGAATCGCCGCACCGATGAAATTATCGATGCCATGGGCCTGCGCGACAAGGCCGATTCGCCAAGCCGCCGACTTTCCGGCGGTATGCGCCGCCGGTTGCTGATTGGTAAGGCGCTGGTGCACACGCCTGAGGTGCTGGTGCTCGACGAACCTACCGCCGGAGTGGATGTGGAATTGCGCCGTAGCTTGTGGGAATATGCACGTAAGTTAAATAAGGCGGGCACCACCATTCTGCTCACCACCCATTATTTGGAAGAAGCCGAGGAATTGTGTGACGAAATCGCCATCATCAACCATGGCAGCATCATTGCCCGCGACACTAAAAACGCGCTGATGGGCGGCGTGGATAGTAAAGAAGTGGTGTTTACCCTTGCCAAGCCCATCACCGATGTGCCGGCGGGTTTGGGTGATTTGCAGGCCTCGCTGCGCGAAGGCAAGCTGGTGGTCAAATATCAGCCCAGCAAATCGCACATGGATGAGATTCTGGCGCGTATGAGCACCGTCGGCCTCGTCATCCACGATATTTCTACCCATGAGGTGGAGCTGGAAGATTTGTTCATCAAGCTGACCAGCGCTAAAGCAGCCTAATCATATTTCTCTAATATACTAAAAAACGCCATTTTTTGCCTTCCTTGTCATCATACTGTCACCTGATTGTGGCACATTGGGGTGGGCTAAGAAAGGAAGCGCGCGTTTTTATATGGGTCGTAAGAAAGATTTCGCAACGAAAGCCGGCAAGCGCCTCTTCTTTTCTTTGGAAGAGTACGAGCGGATAAATGCGGGCATGGCCCAGCGTATTGCCGAGGAAACCAGAACCGTTTTTGTGCCCCTTGTTCAACGTGATGAATATGCCCTCGCCAAGCCTGTGCGCTATTTTCAGGATCTGATGGCCGAGCATACGCTGTTGCGGGAGCAAATATTAAAGCTGCCCGGCGGCAAGGGTGAAGAAATTCTGAGGGCGATGGATGTGGCCAATCCTCTGCCGGGCCATGAATTATTTGTGGCGCCCTATTGCTCGCAACTTAAAATGAGAAATGGTCGTCAGCAGAGCGCGGGGGGTTTGCATATGGACCCCCACCACGTGTTAATGACCTGGAAGGGACTGGAATATCGTCAGCAAGGGCTAATACATGGCTTTAGCAGACAAAAAGGCGCCACCATACTCATTCCTGAAGATATGCATCTTAGAATTCATCAGAAAAATCCGCGGCTTTACCGCGATCCGTATGACTCACTTCAGGCGGACTTAGATCGTTTTAGCGAAGTTGCCATTCACTATGGCTACAGCCCGGAAGCGATTGAGGCCACACGCGCGCGGGTCATCAGGATCAACGAGAATTTTGGCATTCAACCCCGGTCGTTACGTGCGGCCGAGGCACCCGCTGAAGACTGGGGCGCACGGGTTGCCAAAGAATCCAAAAGCAGCCCCAAAGCATTCAAGAAACCATAATCTACTGATTTACAATTAAACTGGCGCACCCGATTGGAGTGATGTCGGCCTGCTGGCCTCCACCCTTCGGGCTCCTCCCGTTGGTCGGAGTCCAAAATGCCTGCTGGCATTTTGTCGAACTGGTTCGCCTCATCTGAGGTTCCATTTTCCCTAGGTCGAGCAAGCCGAGCACGGAAAATGGCGCACCCGATTGGAGTCGAACCAACAACCTTTGCCTTCGGAGGGCAACGCTCTATCCAGTTGAGCTACGGGTGCATACCAATACAAAACAAAGTGTTATTTGGCTTTATCATAGAGCCTAGTTTTGCTTGCCCCACATATACCCCATAAATCCAAGCATCAAATTTAGTAGGGGTGCGAAGCTCACAGAACCTTTGCTGAAACCGCATTACAATAAGCACTGCTGATTATCTAGCGCAATTTTAGACTCGGTGCGGGAGGGGTAGTAAAACCGTACTTTATTAGGGGGTGTACAGGTGGCCAAAGGGGTGTGCAGTATAGTAATATATGCTGTCGTTAGAAAATCTCTCAGGGTGCTCTGTAAACCATTATTTGGTGGCCTTGCTTACAGCTTTCTCTGCTTCTTTGAGTAACGGCCACAGCTCAATTTCCAAGGCTTTGCAAACTTGTAATAGATAATGCAGGGTTGGCTTTCTTGCTCCTTTTTCGACATAGGAAAGTCCCGTTTGCGTTACGCCCGCAAGTTCTGCCAACTTGAGTATAGATAGACCGTGTTCTTTACGAATAGCGGAAATGCTCGCGGCAACATGGTCGGTGATTGCCTGAATCTCTTCTCGCCCTTTTTTCATGGTGAGAATGATAGAATTCTCGCATTACGAGTCATCCTAACTATAGTTGGAATCCCGCCTTGCGTTTAATGCGGCTTAAAGGATAAATAGCTATCGCTGCATTTATTGAAGAGGTCGCTATGCGTATTAAAAACGCCTTGGTTATAGCTACTATCATGCTCTTTGCACAATCAGTGCAAGCGGGGTTTATGGATGGATTTATGCAGGGCGCTGTCCAACGGATAGAAGAAAAAAAGGCAATAGAAGCACAGCAACAATGGCAACAGCAGTGTGAAGCAACATACTCGCCAGCCATGTGTGTGCAGATGCAAGCCGACATGCAACAGAAAGCCGCCCAACAGCAATTCTATCAACAGCAACAAATGGAAAATCAACAACTGCGCTCCAGAGTAAATCAGCTTGAACAGGAAAATTCTCAACAGCAGCAGAAGAATTCCCAACAGCAGCAACTGCGCTCCAGAGTAAATCAGCTTGAGCAGGAAAATTCCCAACAGCAGCAACAGATAGACCAGCAACGCTAAGGTACTTGGCCATGATTAGCAAAGAAGAGCAGATTTTAGAGGACTATCTCAAGGCTGCCAGTGTGTGGGCTAATACGCCTAGGAAACGCGCCGTAGTTATACCATCACCCCAAACCGAGCCTAAGGTAAAAGAGAACATTCCCACGAAGACAATCATCATCGGCATTGGCGGTTTGGGTGGACACGCTGTAAGCTATTTTCGGCAATACTCCCGCTATCATGTGCATTCGTGTTCGATGGATACAACCGCTAAGGATTTATCTAACACCCAAGGCACCTACCGCATTCTGCTGGGTAAAGATGAACTGGCTGGACTTGGCACTGGTGTAAACCCCGAAAAATCAGCCAGATTAACGCAAGCTATTTTACCGGAGTTCGAGCGGTTTTTGGATTTACATGAATATGCCCATGTTATTGTAATAGCTGGTGCGGGTGGGGGCACAGGTTCGGGTGCAATTCCAGTCATTGCCAAATTCTTGCAGCAGAAAAAAATTACTCACCATCTTTGCCTGACCATGCCCTTCAATTTTGAAGGAAAGAGCAAAACTCAGATAGCCCATCATACGCTTCAAGAGCTTCATGATAGTAAGCTGGAGGCCTTTACCGTCGATCTCCAAGAAATGCTCGAAAGCAACCCATACGCCAGCTTTAAGCAAGCGCTGGATTCATCGCTACAGAGTATTATGCACGAGATTGAGGGGCAGCTAGAACCTGTGACGATTCCCTCTGAGAATTATTTGGGGGTTGTGAGTTTATGAATCGTGAATCTCAGAAAAATATAAAAGAACTCTACGAAAATGGCCAAATACAGATTGGCATAAATAGAATGATGGCAAGACAGTATTGTTACACGCAAAGCATTGGCTACACTCTTATACAGCTTGCTTCCCATATCTTGCTTGTTTTGGGTATAGGCTTCCTCGTTTACATGTGTCTTGTGGATATCCCCACAAACT
>CANEUT010000020.1 GCA_947441895.1 Rickettsiales bacterium
GCGTCATGCCCGTTGCTGGTTGGGGGTGCCGATGCTGATTTTACCAGCGCTGGTGTTGGGCTGCTGGTAAGCAGCGGTGCCACATCTTCAGCGCGCACGTTGCTCAGCGAATTCAGCGCGCACAGGCGATACGCCAAATGTTCCAACTCGCGCACATTGCCGGGCCAATCGTGACGCGCCAGTTCATCCAATGCTGAATCATCCAGCGTTTTGGGGCTAAGGCCGCGTGCTGCTGCTTCGCGCATAAAATGCGATACCAGCAGTGGAATATCATCCGCGTGATTGCGCAGCGCCGGCAGCGCCAACGGCACCACATGCAAACGGAAATAAAGATCTTCGCGGAACGTGCCTTCAGCCACCAGTGCGCGCAAATCGCGGTGCGTTGCGGCCACCACCCGCACATCGGTTTTAATCGCTTGCGTCGCGCCAACCGGCGTGACTTGTTGTTCCTGAAGCACGCGCAGCAGGCGCGTTTGTGCCTCCATGGGCATGTCGCCAATTTCATCGAGGAATAAGGTGCCGCCATGGGCTTGGGTGAAGGCGCCTGCTTGTTTCTGGTGCGCGCCGGTGAAGGCACCTTTTTCATGACCGAACAGGGCGCTTTCAATCAGCTCACGCGGAATGGCCGCCATGTTAAGCGCAATGAATGGATTCGCTTTGCGGCGGCTGAGCATGTGCAGCGCGCGGGCGATGCGCTCCTTACCGGTGCCTGATTCGCCGGTAATCAGCACCGTTAAATCATTGCCAATCAGCTTCGCCAAGGTTGCAAACACCTGCTGCATGGCGGGTGATTTGCCAATAAGAATTAAATCATCGCTGATTTTGACGACGCCTTCTTCCATATCCTTATTAGCGACGAACGACTCACGACTCACGACTTGTTCCAGCGCTTCTATCAGCACATTCAAATCAAACGGCTTTGGCAGAAACGTCACCGCGCCTAAATCTTGCGCGCGCGCCGCATTCAGCAAGGTGTTGTGGGCACTCATCACAATCACCGGAAGTTCAGGGCGCTTTGCCTGCCAGCGCGCCAGGCCATCCAGCCCGTTGCCGCGTGGCATGGTCACATCGGTCACTACCACATCGCCCAGCCCTTGCGCTATCCATGCATCAATATCGGTCAACACGTCCGATGCCATGACGGTATAGCCCTGCGCTTTCATGGCGCGGGTGAGCACGGTGAGGATGCCTGCATCATCATCGGCCAATAGAACGGTTTTTTGGGGAGTGGTGTTCATGCTTGTTCCTGCCGCCTATTTTTATTTAGTGGCGGATGTCGCGCTGTACGCTCACCGCCGGTGCCTAATTTTTAGGCAGAGCTACCAAGCTTTCGGCCAAAAAGCAAGGACGCTTAGGGAAGAAAGTGATGAGATATTAGGACTGGCGGCCATTGAGCGAGCTGGGCGAGCCAGCCATGAGCCCGCAAAGCGGCGCGGAGCAATCGCCAGCAGGCGATCTTGCGGAGCAAATCGATACTAAGCCTGTGGCAAATAAAGGCAAAACACGGCGGGTTGGCCGGGCTCGGCCTCATAGGCCACAAGCCCTTCATGTTCCTCAATAATTTTTGCCACAATGGCCAGGCCCAAGCCTTTGCCAGCCGGTTTATCGGTGGTAAACGGGGTGAACAGGCGGGGCAACATGCTGGCCGCCACGCCCGCGCCATTATCTGCCACCTTCACCTGAATGGGTAATTTGCGCCCGCCAATGCGTTGCATGCGCTCACCAATAAGGTAACGGGTGGTGATGGTGATGGTGGGGTTTTCAATATCGGCCACCGCTTCGGCGGCGTTTTTCACCAGGTTCAGCAGCGCCTGAATCAGCGCTTCGCGGTGCCCACGCACATCGGGCAGCGATGGGTCATACTGCGTAACGAACTTCACCTCGCGCGCATTGGTGCTGGCGGCGAGGCGCACATATTCGGTGATCTCGTGAATGTTCAGCGCCTCTTTCACCTGCGCCGGATTGGGGGTGAGGGGGTCCATGGTGGCGACCAGCTGCTCAATGCGCCGCGCTTCGGTGATGATGAGCTGCGCGAGGGATTTATCATCATCGCTCACGGCTTGTTCCAGCAATTGCGCCGCGCCTTTAATGGAAAGTAGCGGGTTGCGAATTTCATGCGCGAGTGATGCAGCGAGTGACGCCGACATCGACGTCCATTCCGGCGCGGGAAAAACGTGGGATGATTTTGGTGATTTTTTTGAATCGCTCATGTGCAGCCTTTATATTTGTCATCCCCGAGTTAGTGTTGCAGAAATTCTAAAAGAATTTCGTCGCAATACTTCATCGGGGATCCAGAGAATGGCGAGATGATGTCTGGATTCCCGATGAAGCTGCCTTGCCAAAAACGCAAGCGTTTTTGGAGGCAACTAGCTCGGGAATGACAAAAATCATCATTCACCCAACTCTCTCCCCCGTTGGGGGCGAGGACTTTTCTGTGGCTTACTCGCCATCTTTCACTACCTCATGCGCACGGCTGGTGAATCCACGCTCCAGCAAGCTATCGTAATAATCGCGGATGGTTTGTTTCACCAGTTTAGCATCGGTCAGGCAGTTCACGCTCTGGCGAAATTCAGCGCTGGAATGAAGGCCGCTGGCGTACCATCCCACATGTTTGCGGGCGATGCGAATGCCGGCATTTTCGCCATACATGCCCAGCATTTCATCATAATGGTTCAGCACAATATCACGTTGAAGCGCCAGCGATGGCTCTTCGGTTTTTATGCCCTGCAAATGCGCCACGGCCTGCGCCACAAACCATGGGCGGCCATAGCTGCCGCGACCAATCATCACCCCGTCGGCACCGCTTTCGCTCAGCGCGCGGTCAACATCAGCCAGCGTGGTAATATCGCCATTAGCAATGACGGGAAGTTTAATCGCATCCTTCACGGTGCGGATAAAATTCCAATCCGCCGAACCTTTATACATTTGGCAGCGCGTGCGGCCATGGATGGTAATCAGCTTGATGCCCACGTCTTCCGCGATTTTCGCCAGCTTTGCCGCGTTGAGCGATTGGTGATCCCACCCCATGCGCATTTTCAACGTCACCGGAATTTTCACGGCTTTGGCGGTGGCTTCTAAAATACGCGCCGCTAATCCTTCCTCGCGCATCAGCGCGCTACCGGCCATGCCATTCACTACTTTTTTCACCGGGCAGCCGAAGTTAATGTCGATGATATCGGCACCGCGATCTTCGTTCAGCTTGGCGGCCTCAGCCATAATTTCCGGGTCGCACCCAGCCAGCTGCACGCTGAAGGGGCGCTCCGTCGGCACGCTGCGCGACATGCGTTCAGCATTGCGCGTTTCCAGCACCACGGCCTTGCTGGCGATCATCTCGCTCACCACCAGCGAGGCGCCAAAGCTTTTCACCAGCGTGCGAAACGGCAAATCGCTCACGCCCGTCATGGGCGCGAGGATGGCATTGCCTTCCAGCGTGATATTACCAATCTGGATGGGTTTCAGGTTGTGTGGGTTGTTGCTCATGGCCGCCGCTCATAGTGGATTTATGCGGCAAACGCAAGGCGTCTAGCGGGCAGGTTCTGCGGCTGCTTTTGCATTCACGGCTTGGGTGAGCGCATCGATTTTGCTGTTAGCCTCGGCTAAATCACCCGAGAGCTGAGTAATAGAGTTTTTTACTGAACGGCGGTAACGTTCGGCATGTTTCGCTTCCGACATGCCATAGACAGCGCCCATAACAGAGCCAATGATGGAGCCGAATGTACCCACGCGGTCAATCAATTCACCACTGAGTGGAAACTTTTTGCCCGCTAGTTGTGCCCCAGTCTTTAACACCACAAATGGCACGGCGCCAAGCATCAGCCCATTGCCAATGCCATTCAGAACCGTGCTGTTGTGCAACTCTTCCGATGGCGGCAACACCACTTGGTTCGACAATCTATTTTTAACTGTTGAATCTTCTTCCACCCTTCAGTTCTACCATATGAATATGACAAAATGATGACGTTTGGTGCATTGCCATGAAGTATTATGACTTTAGAAACGCTGGCTACGCCGCGCGCCAGCGCCAGCGCTGACGATATGGGTTTGCCTCATAAATGTTTCAAACCCATATAAATCCATGCTAAAAGCCTCTCATGAACAATAATTCGCGCATTTTTGCCCTCATTGTCGCCGCCGGATCGGGCGTTCGTGCGGGCGCTGGGACACCCAAGCAATACCGCACCGTAGGTGGTAAGCCCATGCTGCGCCACAGTGTGCAGGCGCTTGCCAGCCATCCGGCCATCGCCGGGGTTCAGGTCGTCATTCATCCCAGCCACGCCGATGATTACACAAAAGCCGTCGATGGCATGGCACTGCTGCCCGTGGTTCATGGCGGAGCCGAGCGGGCCGATTCGGTGCGCGCCGGGCTTGCCGCACTCGCCCCCCACACGCCCGATTATGTGCTTATTCACGATGCCGCGCGGCCATTTCTCAGCCATGCTATCATCGATGCCATCATCCAAAAACTTTCACCCGACCATGCAGTGATACCCGCGCTGGCTGTGGTCGATACGGTGCGCCGTTTGGAAGGCAATGGGTGGAGCGAGGTATCGCGTGATGGCCTCTTTCGAGTGCAAACGCCGCAAGCATTTCCGTTTGAGGCACTAAAAAACATGGCGGCGACCAATGCCACCACCACCGACGAAGCAGCCCTATGGCTTGCTGCCGGTCACCAGCTGGTCTATGTGGAAGGGGATGAAAATTTGCGCAAAGTAACAACGGTTGCGGACATGGCTTGGACAGAAGAAAAAATACGCCTAACCTGCAAGGTTCGCAGTGTGGTTGGCATGGGCTATGATGTGCACGCACTGGTGCCTGCGGGTGATGCGGGAGTCATCCGTTTGGGTGGCATCGACATTGCGCACAGCCACAAACTCCACGGCCATTCCGATGCCGACGTGGTGCTTCATGCCGTGGTCGATGCGCTGCTTGGCGCATTGGCCGAAGGTGACATTGGCGCGCATTTCCCGCCCAGCGATGCACGATGGAAAGGGGCCGATTCGAAAATTTTCATTGAAGAAGCGCGTTCGCGGGTTGCCGCACGCGGCGGCGTTATTCAACATCTCGACATCACCATCATTGGCGAGCGCCCCAAAATTTCGCCCCAGCGTGATGCCATGCGCACGGCCATTGCCGGCATGTTGCGCCTGCCGCTTAACCGCGTCAGCGTGAAGGCCACCACTTCCGAAAAGCTCGGGTTCACCGGCCGCGAAGAAGGTCTTGCTTGTCAGGCTGTCGCCACCCTCACTTTGCCGGAGGATGCATGATGATTCAGGCCGCATCCTATACCCTCTCCCTACGGGAGAGGGAGGGGACCCACTTTAGTGGGGAGGGTGAGGGCATTGCGCCCCTCAACCATGCCCTCACCCCTCGCGATGCTCGACCCTCTCCCGCAGGGAGAGGGTTTATGGAGGACGCATGAGTAAGCTGTCACTCGCCACGCTTTATGGGGCTGGCCTAAGCCCCAAAGCACCGGGCACGGCGGGTTCGCTGGTGGCAGTATTATTAGCCTTCGGCATTTTGCAGCTGCCTTATGGCTGGGCCATATTGGCTGCGGGTGCCGCCCTGTTCACCTATCTGGGTGCCTATGCTTCTGCCCACTATATGCGTGACCACGCCACCGCCCATGATCCATCCGAAATTGTGGTCGATGAACTGGCCGGGCAGTGGCTCACTTACAGCATTTGGCATGCGTGGCTGTTTGCCATGGCGGGCAATAGTTTCGCTGCAGTAGCGCTATTGAACGATGTCTCGGCCGATCCGCTTTATTTGGCCATTGGTTTTGTGCTGTTTCGTTTTTTCGATATTTTAAAACCATGGCCCATCAGCCTGGCTGACCGCAAAGTGAAATCGGGTTTTGGTGTCATGTTCGATGATGTGTTGGCGGCCATTCCCGCGGGCACTATTCTTTATATCATCTATCTTCTCTCGCCGTATTTTATGGGCGGCGTGCAATCAACGGTATAGAAAGCCTTGTCATTCCTGCGAACGCAGGAATCCCCTTTAAGGAGATCCCCGCTTTCGCGGGGATGACAAACAGGAGGATATATATGACTATCTTTCCATCCACACTTGTTTCTACTGCCACGATGCTGCTGGCGGATTGTCGCGCGCGGGGTTTAAAACTGGCCACGGCTGAATCATGCACGGGTGGCCTCATTGCTGCCCTCATCACCGAAATTGCCGGAAGCTCTGACGTGTTCACGCATGGATTCATCACCTATGCCAACGCAGCCAAAACCAGTATGGTGGGCGTGCCCGCATCACTCATTGCTCAGCATGGTGCGGTGAGCGAACCGGTGGCGCGCGCCATGGCTGAAGGTGCGCTTGATGCATCGGGCGCAAGCATTGCCGTGGCGGTGACAGGGGTTGCGGGCCCGGGCGGTGGATCGGCTGAAAAGCCGGTGGGGCTGGTGCATATCGCCGTGGCGCGGGTGGATGGTAAAACGATGCATCAGCGTCATGTGTTTAGCGGTGATCGCGCCAGCGTGCGCTTACAAACCGTAGAAGCTGCGCTGTTATTATTGCTCGGGTTGTTCTCCTGAACAACGCCTCGCGCCGCTCTCGCGGGCTGATGGCTCGCTCGTCCAACTCGCTTCTTTACTATTTCAGCACTCGAAGAGTACGTGCGTAGCCTTCCATGGCGAGCCGCGAAGCGCGGGGGTAAGCGTTAGCGTAGGGGACTGAGGTCCCCTTCAAATTATTTCTTCTTCTGCTTCGCGCGGAAGGTTTTTGCCCAATCTTCTTTTTGCTCAGGCTTGGTGCGGCCAATGGCCAGCGCGTCGGCGGCGATATTTTCAGTAATTACCGAACCGGCAGCTACCATGGCGCCATCACCAATGGCAACCGGCGCAATCAATAGGCTGTTGGAACCAACAAACACCTCGCGGCCAATCACCGTTTTGTGCTTGTTATAACCATCGTAGTTGCAGGTAATGGTGCCCGCGCCAATGTTGGTTTGTTCGCCAATGGTGGAATCACCAATATAGCTGAGGTGGCGAATTTTTGTGCCAACACCAATGACGCTGCTTTTGACTTCAACAAAATTACCAACATGCACATCATCACCCAAATTTGACCCGGGGCGCAGCCGCGCAAAGGGGCCAACAAACGTATCTTTGCCAATCGTGGCACCTTCAATATGGCTAAACGCCTTGATGTGCGCGCCATCACCAATGCTCACACCGGGGCCAAAAAACACATTCGGTTCAATCAACACGTCGCGACCAATTTTTGTATCAGCGGCGAAGAACACACTGTCGGGGTCAACCAGCGTGGCGCCATTATTCATGTGGGTTTGGCGCGCGCGGAATTGAAAAATGGCTTCGGCGGTGGCCAGCTCGCTGCGCGAATTCACACCCAGCACTTCGTCCTCGTCACCCTCAACGGCAACCGCGTGATAGCCCATGGTTTTGGCCAGCGCCACCACATCGGTCAGGTAATATTCGTGGTTGGCATTTTTATTGTCGATTTTTTCAAGCAGCTTCCACGCAAGCGGTGCGCGCAGCGCCATCACGCCCGAATTGCACAGCTCAATCGCCAGCTCATCATCGCTCGCATCTTTGGCTTCCACAATACGTTCCAGCGTGCCATCGTCAGCCTCTACCAAGCGCCCATAAGCGCCCGGGTCATCGGGCGTGAAGCCCAGCACGGCCACCGCGCATTTGGCATCATCTTCCACCGCGTCAATCAGTCGGCGCAAGGTATCGGCGCTGATGAGCGGCGTGTCGCCATAAAGCACCAGCATAATGCCATCAAAATTCGTGCATGCCTGTTTGGCGGCAAGCACGGCATGGCCGGTGCCCAGTTGCTCTTTCTGAATGGCCACATCCACATCGCCCGCCATATCACGCCCAACTTGCACCACTTGGTCCATGCCCGGCGCCACCACCAGCGCAATCGGCGCGGCATCCACCTCCAGCGCGCGGCTCACCACATGCCCCACCATGGGCATGCCCGCTACGGTGTGCATCACCTTCGGCAGCGATGATTTCATGCGTGTGCCTTTGCCCGCAGCAAGAATAATGGCGGCAATGGGGGTAGATGTTTTAGACATAGAAAACCTCGTGAAACATTGGCGCGACAGTGCTATGCTCTGCCCCACTAGTCAAGGGAGATGCTTATGTTAGCCGCGGTTTTAGCAGTTTTTTGCGCGCTTTTATGCGTGGTGGTGTTTGTGGTGTGGCGCGGCAAAGCGACACTGGAAGACAGGCTGCGGCAGGAGCTAACATTGCGCGCCACGGCCGAGGCAACGCTGGCGCAGATCGAGCAAGATTATCAGAACACGAAAGATGATGCGGCGACGGCGCAACGCGCACTCTCGCTTGCTGAAAAGAACGAAGCGCTTGCCTTGCAAAAGGTGGAAGCCGCCGAAATTCGCCTGCGCGATTTTGAACAATTGCGCACCCAGTTCGAGCAATATGCCAAAGCAGCGGCGCTCGAAACCGGTAATCAGCTGAGCAATAAACTGATGGCCGACCATGTGCGTGCGCGTGAGGAAACCCACAAACAGTTCGAGCAATTCACCAAAACCGCGCGCGATGAATTGCTGCTTAAGCAACAGGAACTGGCCACCACGCTGGGCGCGGTGCAAGGCCAGGTGAATGATTCGAAAAGCCAGCTTTCAACCCTGGTGCGCGCCATGCAAAACCCCATCGGCGCCGGTGCTGAGGGTGAAATGATTATGGGTAATATTCTTCAGCAATATGGGTTCACGCTAGGGGTTGATTATGAGCTTCAGGTGCATCTCGCCGCGGATGAGGGAAGCCTGCGGCCTGACTGCGTGGTCTATATGCCGCATCAGCATGCCATCATTGTTGATTCCAAAGCCAGCCAGCATATCTTCGCGCTGTTTCGTGCCGAAGGTACGCCCGAGTTCGACAGCGCATTTAAAGAAATCCAGTCATCCATGCGCGCTCACGCCAAAGCGCTGGGTGGCAAGGCCTATCAAGATAATCTGCGCAAGTTGAAGAACCGTCACGGCGAACCCATCACCCGCACCACGCTGGTGATGTTTATTCCCAACGACGAGGTGGTGACGCGGCTGATGCAGAAAGACCCCAACCTCATGCAATATATGCGTGAGCATGACATTGTGCTGGCCGGTCCGGTCACGCTGTCGGGCATTTTCCTCACTGCCCGTGCACTGGTGCGCGAAGCGAAGCAGATTGATGAGCACCACGCCATTTTAGAACTCACCAGTGAACTGATGGCCGATTTAATTACCGCGCTGGGTTACGCGGAAGATGTCATGAAGGGCATTCGTGGCAGCGCGGCGGCGTATGATAAATTCGCGGGCTCCATCAACCGCGGGGTGATGGCGCGCCTGAAACGCTTGGCTGCCAAAGGCGTGCGTCCATCGAAAAACAAACAGTTGCCCACCAGTTTACCCCGCTATGAAATTATCAAACAAGACGAAGTCTTGCAGGGTGAGGCCGATGAGGTGGTGGAAGTGCTGAGCATTACGAAAGAAAACGTAGCGTAGAACTCCTCTGTCATCCCGGCCTTGTGCCGGGATCCAGCGGTTGAGCTGGTGCAGGTGGATGGGCTGGACACCGGGACAAGCCCGGTGTGACAGGTGGTGAGTGTTATGTATTTTGTTTACATTCTTGCGTCGGGCCGTAACGGAACGTTTTATGTGGGCATCACACGCGATGTTGCACGACGAACCTATGAGCACAAGCATGATGTGGTCGATGGATTTACCAGAAAATATGGCGTTCACCGCCTCGTTTACTATGAAATACATGACGATGTTCACCAAGCCTTGCGCCGTGAGAAATCAATCAAACGCTGGCGACGGAGCATGAAGATGGAAATGATCGAACGGCTGAATCCTGAGTGGAATGATTTGTACGCTGACCTCAACCAGTAATGTCATCCCGGCCTTGTGCCGGGATCCGGCCGTTGGGCTGGCGCAAGCGTATGGGCTGGACCCCGGGATGAGCCCGGGGTGACATTTAATACGCCAATCGCGCATTCAGCGCGGCGCTGAGGGTGCCGTCATCCATATAATCCAGCTCGCCACCCATGGGAATGCCGTGGGCCAGTTTGGTGATGGTGACGTTCTCATCGTGCAAGCGTTCCGCCACATAATGCGCGGTGGTTTGGCCCGCTACGGTGGCGGAAAGCGCCAGAATCATTTCTTTCACCTCATCGGCTTTCACGCGGGCCAGCAACTGGTCAATGCGCAAGGCTTCCGGCCCGCGCCCATCCATGGCACTCAGCGTTCCGCCCAGCACATGGTAGCGGCCTTTAAAGGCGCGGCTACGCTCCATGGCCCACACATCGGCCACGTCTTCCACCACGCAGATGAGCGATGCATCGCGCTTCTCATCGCTGCAAATTTGGCAGGGGTCCACCTCATCGAGCGCGCCGCAGCTGCTGCAGGTTTTCACCTGCTCCAGCGCGGCGTTGAGTGCCGATACCAATGTGGGAATGCGTTGTGTTTTTTGCCGCAATAAATTCAGCGCCAGCCGCCGCGCCGAACGTGGACCAACCCCCGGCAGTTTCGCCAGTTCATTAATGAGGCGTTCGATGGTGGAGGTGGACATAGGCTAGCTTTCTATCGTCATTGCGAGGAGGCGTAGCCGACGTGGCAATCCACCTGCTTTGTAGCCAAAATGGATTGGCTCGAGATTAACGAAGAGGTTCTTTGTCTCGCCTCTCTCGCTATGCTCGGGTGCTTCGCTATGCGCTCGCAATGACAAAACTAAAACGGTAACTTCAAGCCCGCTGGCAAATTCATGCCACCGGTCAGGCTGCCCATGGCATCATTCATGGCGGCGTCGGCTTTATCTTTCGCGTCACGGTGCGCCAGGGTGATGAGGTCTTCCAGCATGTCTTTTTCATCGGCGTTGAGCAGCGTGCCATCCAGCGTGATGCCGGTGAGGTGGCCTTTGCCGGTCAGCTTCAGCTTCACCGCGCCGCCGCCTGCGGTTCCTTCAAACTCGCGCGCTTCCATTTCACTTTGCAGCTCGCCCAGCTTGGCTTGCATTTGTTGGGCTTGTTTCATCATTTTTGCGATATTCACAGTATGACTCCTCTTTTATAGTGTCATCCCGGTTTGCGGAGCAGGAGCGCAGCAATACCGGGATCCAGTCTTGATGCAATGTCAGGAGACATGGCATCAACGCAAAACTCCTACTGAAGTTTTGCTATTCTGGATACCGGATAAATTTTTCTCCTGAAAAATTTTCCGGTATGACAGGATTAGGTTAGTTGGTTTTATTCGGTATAAAATCAATGAGCTGCGCATCGGGGAAAATTTCCAGTGCGGCTTGAACTTTTGGGTGTTGGCTAGCAAAATCACGCGCTTGTTTGGCGCTCGCGCTGCGTTGTTCACGCACGCTGGGTTCGCCCTCGGCCGCTTCGTTATACACCATCGCCCAGCGATTGCCGGTCCACTCACCAAGGCGGCGGCTGATGCGGGCGGGCACATCAGCGTTCATGTGCGAAATGGGCTTCACCTCAAGCCGGCCATTGGCAAAGCTGACAAGACGCATATCGTTGATGAGGTGCGAGGCCAGCACGGCTTCACGTTTTTGCTCGAACAGCGTCACCACCTCGGCAAAGCTGTGAAGTTCAATCACGGGCTGCGGCTCAATTTTCACGGCGGCGGCGGTGGCGCCGTGGTTCGCGCTCATCACCGTGGTGGAGCTGGCAATGGCGCTGGCATGGCCACCGTTTGATGCCACGCTCACTTGCGGTTGCAAGCTGGTGGTGGGTGCCGAACGCACGGGTGATGGCGTTGCCGGCGCGCTGTGTTGAAGCGTGCGCACCAGTTCCGCGGGTGTTGGCAGTGCGCTCGCATAGCCAAGGCGCACCAGAATCATTTCCAGCGTGGCAGCACCATGCGCGGCATGGCGCATTTCTTCCGCCCCTTTGGTTAGAATTTGCCATGCGCGGGTGAGGGCAGGCACGCTCAGCGTCTCGGCCATTTCTTTTGCCAGCGCTTGTTCGGCGGGGGAGTAAT
Organism: Rickettsiales bacterium; assembly: GCA_947441895.1. Lineage (GTDB taxonomy): Bacteria > Pseudomonadota > Alphaproteobacteria > Rickettsiales > UBA3002 > QFOX01. The sequence continues at coordinate 11,972 of CANEUT010000020.1, forward strand.
TCAAGTTGGTTACCAGCGCGGGTGCCACCACAATGCGGGTGAGGTAATGGGTAATATCGAGCAAATCGGCCAGCAGCATGGAAGCATCGGCCCCTTGCGTGTGCAGGCGTTGCGCGGCCGCGAGGGCTTCTTCCGTTTTGCCGCCGAACAGCAATTTCAGCAGGCTGAAACTTTGCGTTTTATCGGCGAGACCCAACATGTCGCGCACGGATTCCGCGTTGATGCTGATATTCCCCGCCGCATCGGTATGCATGGCGATGGCTTGATCGAGCAGCGACAGCGAATCACGCACTGAACCTTCGGCGGCGGCGGCAAGCAGCGTGGCACAATCCTCGGGAAGCTGAATGCTTTCTTTGGCGGCGACATTAACTAAATGCGCACTTAGTGCGTCCATCTCCACGCGCTTCAGGTCGAACTTCTGGCAGCGCGAAATAATGGTGACGGGAATTTTGCGGGTTTCCGTCGTCGCGAAAATAAACTTCACATGCGGCGGTGGTTCTTCCAGTGTTTTCAGAATGGCGTTAAACGCGCTCTTACTCAGCATGTGCACTTCGTCGATGATATAGACTTTGTAGCGCGCGCTGACAGGGGCATATTGCACGGAATCAATCAAATCGCGCATGTTGTCGACGCCGGTGTTGCTGGCGGCATCCATCTCAATCACATCCACATGGCGGTCTTCGGCAATGGCGATGCAGTTGCTGCACACGCCGCAGGGTGTCGTTGTCGGTTCACCATTTCCATCAGGCCCGATGCAGTTGAGCCCGCGGGCAATAATGCGTGCCGTGGTAGTTTTGCCAATACCGCGAATGCCCGTCAGCAAAAACGCATGCGCAATGCGGCCACTGGCAAACGCATTGGTGAGGGTGCGCACCAGCACTTCCTGACCGATGAGATCAGCAAATGTCTGCGGGCGATATTTACGGGCTAAAACGCGATACATGGGCGGACGATAGTGTGCCGAGACGGTTGAGTCGAGAGGTGAGTGAAGGTTATTCACGGCCTAAGGAAAAAAACCAATGCGCGCCGGACGGGCTTTGCCCTCAAACTCCCGCGCTTCGCGGCTCGCGCCGTAAAGCGCTACGCATGACTATTCAAACGGTTGTAGGGTTGGTGCGTAGCCTCCCATGGCGAGCCGGAGCCGAAGGCGAACGAGGGGGAGCCGGTAGGCTGGGGGAACTTCCCCCATGCGAGCTTCGCTCGCTAAATAACGACCGCACTTCGTGCGGTGGCTGGCGGACGACCCGGTTACATATTCGATACGGTTGCTGCCTTTCGGCCCTGGCCGGGTTTTCAAAGGTCACCGTCCGCCGCCAGCCGTTTGTAGTGTTGCCACGGATACACTGGCGGCGCAAGCGCATTTGCGAAGGGTTTTTGGCGCAAGAACCCTTGTTTTGCCTGAAGCGGGCTGCTATATTGCCCTCTCAAGACTCTGGGTTATCCACAGGGCATTCCTTCGGCAAGTCGTTCATTTTTGCAATCGCGGACACCAGCAGGGCTGGCGTCTGCCTTGCGCCTACGAAGGGTGTGTTATGGTTAGCAAAATCGTCGCGGCAATTCCGGTGCCATCCTTTATTCGGGCGCGCAGCAGCGAAATTACAGCGGTGCTGCTGGCGGCAGTGGGCGGGGTGCTGGCCGCATCGCTCGTCACCTATCATTCTGGTGATCCATCCTTCAATCATCTCAGCGATGTAACGCCGCGCAATGCGCTTGGCTTCTTTGGCGCTAGCCTTGCCGATGCGTTAAAACAAACCACCGGTTGGATGAGTGCACTGGCAGCCATGGCATTTTTTGGCTGGTCGTGGCGACTGATGCTGAAAGATGAAACCATTCGCCTTGCCTGGCGGGTGGTGTCGTTGCTGTTCAGCATGGTTAGCGGCTGCACCTTGCTGGCGCTGCTGGCGGCCAGCAGCAATGCGTTGTGGCTGCGCGAAGCCAGCGGTGCCATGGGCATTATCATGGCCATGAAGCTTATGCCGCTGCTCACCATGTGGGGAACGGCCGCACTCGCAGGTTTTATTTTTCTTCTCACCTTGCCAGTCACGTTGGGCCTTAAGTTGCAGGAATGGGTGGCCATTGGCACCTATGTACGATTAGCCGCGCATTACATGGGCGAAGCGGTGCGCGGTGTGGTTGGTTTGTTCCGCCGTCCGCATGAGGAAGAAGAAGCCTTCGATGATGAAGAAGACGAGGATTTCGACGACGAGGAAGAAATCGGCCATGATGCCACGATGGGGCCGCAGCTTGAAAGCAAACCCAAAAAACGCATTGATGCCAAGAAGGTGAAAAAAGTGTCGGCGCAAGATGCGCTGGATCTGCGGGCGCGCAGCGGCAGCTACACCATGCCATCGCTCAGCCTCATGCAAAAAATTACGGCCAAAGGTGTGAAACAACTCAGCGAAGCGGCGCTGGAACAAAATGCCCGCCTGCTCGAATCGGTGCTGGCTGATTATGGCGTGAAAGGTGAAATTACCCGCGTGCGCCCGGGTCCCGTGGTCACGCTCTATGAATTTGAACCAGCGCCCGGCATTAAATCATCGCGTGTCATTGGCCTATCGGACGATATCGCCCGTTCCATGAGCGCCATTTCCGCACGTATTTCCGTCATCACCGGCCGCAACGCGCTGGGCATTGAACTACCGAACGCACACCGCGAAACCGTCTATATGCGCGAGCTGCTGGAAGATAGCAGCTACGAAGACACCGACGCGAAATTACCGCTGGTGCTGGGCAAAGATATTTCCGGTGAATCCATCATCGCTGACTTGGCCAAAATGCCCCATGTGCTGGTGGCGGGTACCACTGGCTCGGGTAAATCCGTCGCTATCAACACCATGATCATGTCGCTGATTTATCATCACACGCCCGAGACTTGTAAGTTCATCATGATCGACCCGAAAATGCTGGAACTTTCGGTCTATGACAATATTCCGCATTTGCTTTCACCCGTGGTGACTGAACCCGGCAAAGCCGTGGTGGCGCTGAAATGGGCGGTGAAGGAAATGGAGCAGCGCTATCGGCTGATGAGCAATCTTGGCGTGCGCAATATCGAGAACTACAACAAGCGCATCGAGGAAGCGAAGAAGAAGGGCGAGGAACTGACCCGCACCGTGCAGACCGGGTTCGATGCCGAAACCGGCAAACCCATCATGGAAAAACAACCCATGGATATGAACAA
>CANEUT010000021.1 GCA_947441895.1 Rickettsiales bacterium
AATCCATTCAGCAAAAACGCCGAAGCCCAAAGCGGCGCCAAAATCAGCAATCGTTCATTGGGCAGTTGACGAATGATGATGATGGGTAAAAGGCAAAATAGCACCAACCCCCCAATGCCCATGGAAAGCAGCATTTCCATAAATGCGTTGTGCGGGTGAAACGCGCTGCCCGCAATCATGTACCAGTTAGGGTCCCATGTGGCTTTATCGTTATAGATGTAAATATCTTCGGTAAAAACATAACGAAACAACGTGTCGCTGAAGCTGCCCCAGCCAGCACCCGTAACCAGCCATGATGGATTATCGACGATGGCATCGAGCCCCACATGGTTGAACAGAACCCGTGTACCGAGCGACCCTTGCTCAAACGGAAAATCTTTCATGTTACGAATTTGTAGCATACCGCCAATCGTATCATTTAGCCCGCGCATGAAGGATGTGTTGAAGGTGATCACGGTAATAAGGAGGGGCAACAGCGCCATGCCAATAAAAATGCGGCGAGCAATATCCATAAAGCGTTGCTTATTGGTCATACGCTTTCTGAGGTGGCGCAAACCATAACCAATAGCGGGTAAAGAAAGCAAAATCAGCCAGAATGATAGGCTGTTGGAAAGCACCGCAACCACAATGCCCACGCCAGCAGCCATGCCCAGGCGTTTGCGGGTGAGGCGTCTGGGGGCGGCAATGAGGATAATCATCACAAAAATGGCAATAAATGAAGCAAAGTCAGGCCATTTAGCGGGTTGCCAGTCAATGGTGGAAGAAAGACGCTGCAGCGCCACTGCTGAAATGCTGGCGATGGAAATACCAATAATGATAGCGCGGCGGTTCGAAGGCTTTTGCCAAATCCGATAAGCACCAGCGGTCAACACGGCTAAAGCTAACCATGAAAAGATGCCTTCACCAATTTCAGGTGCTCCAAAAAATGAACGAACGGGGAAGGGCAAGAAAATAGATTGAATTGCTGAAAGCAGCGCGATGCCAAACAAAACCCTTGCTACAGGATGGTGTGTGGCCTCAATAAACCCACTAATTGTAGATTTAAAAAAAAAGCATATAACGGCAGTTAATGCAGCCAAAACAAACAATGCCAGCGTCATCGGTTCCGACTGAAACCACAATCCCAAATGGAAGGGTTTGAGGCCAACAATAAAAAGAAAAACCGAAGCGATCACTAAAATGAGGTCGGGCTTGATCTTGGTGAGAGAAAATATTTTTAGTATATTGTTTTTAAACATAAAATAACCAAAACTAATGGGCGAATTAAAAGATTTTTGGTGCCGAAACGCGCTGTAATTTTTATTACATACCTTAGCTAAGCCTGTGGCTTCATAGGTTTATTTTCTGCTATGCGCAAGCATCGAACACCGCATGAATGGAATTACCAATTTTCTTACGATCGAAGCGAGTGTGTCTTTTTAGTTACAGCTGTTTATTTTTTAGAGGCGCAATGCAGTGCAGCATGCTTTTTTAAGTTGCTCACGGCTCCCAGCCTAGTAGTTGTGTGCCACGAGCATTAGGACATTTATGTCCATAACAATAAATACAAACCATTCGTAGGAGATTGCCTGTGTCCAATATCAAGATTAAAAAGCTGTTAACTGCTTCCGCTTCGGGCCTTGCCATTGTGGCTTGCATGGGCAGTCAGGCATTTGCTGCCAACGTTGGCACCAGCACCACCAACACGGGCACCGCAACGGGTACTGGCGCTGTGTTCATCTTCGACGTAGCCAACGGAACGCTTACCAACAGCGGCAGCATCAGCAGCACCGGCAGCAATGCGGTTCAAGCAAGTGGCGTTTCGGGTTCGACCATTAATAACACCGGCACCATTGCCACGACCGACGCTTCAGCAGCCGCCATTCTGGTTGGCAGCGCAGCCACCATCACCAACAGCGGCACCATCTCGGGTGTTGCCAAAGGTATTACGGTTGCCACTGGCGCAGCCGGCACGGTCATTAACAACACCGGCACCATCAGCATTAGCGGTACTGGTTCGACAAACGCTGCCATCGACATTGCTGCAAACACGGCCATCACCAACAGCGGTAACATTACGGCAACCGGTGCAGCCCAAGCCATTCGCGTAGCAAGTGGCGTTTCGGCTTCTGCCACCACCATTAACAACCAAGCAGGTGGTGTTATTAAAACCACCGGCACCGGCAACGCCATCACCATTGCATCGCCAATCACTTCGATCACCAACGCCGGTACCATTGAGTCGACTGCTGGTACCGCCATTGCGCTTACCGCAACGGGTCGCATCACCAGCGGCATTACCAACACCGGTAGCATCATCGGTGGCGGCGGCACTGCAATTGATAACAGCGCCAGCGGCAATGCACTGACCATCAACAACAGCGGTACCATTACCGGTGATATCAGACTTGGTTCTGGTGCCAACGTTGTGAACGCAACGGGCGGTACCATTTCCGGCCAAATTATTGGTACGGGTTCAGCCAACACAGTTAACTACAGCGGCACCACCACTGCAAACGGTATCACCGGTGTATCAGCTGTAAACCACACTGCAGGCGTCCTGACAGTTGCTTCGGGCATCAGCGCCACCACCGTTACCAACAGCGGCGGTACGTTGAAAATCACGTCCAACAAAACCATCACGGGTAACTTCACCCAAACGGCTGGTGGTACCTATGAAACCGCCGTTACCGCCAGAACAACCGCAGCCGTGCTGAACGTTACCGGCACTGCAACCCTGGCTGACAGCAGCACCATTCATGCCCAAATTGCTGATGGTGTTCAGCTGCAAGCAAGTGATGCCTTCACCGTTATGACCGCTGGCACGCTGACGGCTACCGCTGCTAACCTGACGGTGACCGACAACGATCCATACGTTATCTTAACCGCTTCGAAGACAGCAACGACACTTACGTTGACTGCTTCGATAGCCGATACTGCGGCAGCACAGTCAGCCATTCTGACGAGCGCTGGCTTCACCAGCACCGGTAACGGTACGGGTGGCCTGGGCGCTTCAGTAGGCGGTGGCACCGGTGGTACCAACCTTACCAGCACCCTTGCTTCGTATAACAGCTTGTTGGGTTCCTTGCGTAGCTCTAACTTTGCTCAGTATAACGCCGCTAACAACGCATTGGCTGGCCGCACGGGCACCGACTTTGCTCGCGCCTTGCAAACCTTGCAGCCAGCCGCTGCTGTAGCGGGTGGTACTTCGCAGGGTACGGTCGCTGGAACTGCAGCCGGTGGCAGCGTTGTTCTGGCTCGCCTCGACAGCAACCGCAGCGCGGAAGCAGGTATGTCGGCGGGTGATAAATACAGCCGCAACGCTAAAGCATGGGCCCAGCCTTACGGCAGCTCCACCTCGCAAGACAAGAAAAGCGGCGTGGATGGCTATGATGCAGACACCTACGGTATCTTGTTCGGTGGTGATGTAAACATCATGGAGAACACCCGTGCAGGTATTGCAATCGGTTATAACAACACCGAAGTTGATGCTACTGGCCTCAGCGCTGGCAGCGGTTCGGAAACCGATGGCTACGAAGTAAAAATCTATGGTAGCTATGCACTCAACAACTACTTCATTGATGGTTTGTTGGGCACCCAGTTCGGTCAGACCGATGTTCGTCGCTTCTCGAGCGGATTGAACGAAACTGCCCGCGCTAGCTACGATAGCTGGATGTACAACGCACGCATTGCTGCCGGCTATAACTTCAAACAAGCTGGTGGCCTGACCTTGACGCCAAACGTTGGCTTCAACTACACCTACCTCGATAACGATGGTTACACCGAAAGAGGTTCGACCATTAACAACCGCGTAAACGGCAGTGACTTCACTGGTGCAACGTCGGAACTGGGCTTGAAAGCAGCTTACGCTATCAAACGCACCACCGGCACCTTGACCCCAGAAGTTCGCGCCAGCTGGTTGCATGAATTCGGCGATAGCGAATTCAGCAACACCTCGACCTTCACGGGTGGCGGGTCTTCTTACAAAACCACCGGTGCTAAAATCGATGAAGATGCAGCACGCTTCGGTGTAGGCCTTGGCTTCCAAACGCTGGGTAACACCACCATCAGCGGTGATGTCGACTACATCAACCGTGATACGTCGGAAGCAATTGCTGGTAAACTGAACGTAAAAGTACCGTTCTAGTTCTCAGTAACTAACTAAAATGAAGGCCCGGGCGAGCAATCTCCCGGGCCTTTTATTTTGTGCGCCTTAAATAATAGGCGCAACTATATTCACGCCATGGAATGGTCATGATGGATTGTGGGTACAGGATGGTTGGGGCTTGGTGGGCGGTAGAGAACTCGAATCTCCGACCTCCTCGATGTCAACGAGGCGCTCTAACCAACTGAGCTAACCGCCCTATCCAAGGCTCGGCGTTATAGCATGACCATGGCCGCGCGCAAGCAGAAGCTGCTGAATGTGCAACATTCTAGTGTGTTTTTAACGGCCTCCCCAATGGCTTGGAAACCCCTGTAAAAGCGGCTTTTTAGCATTCATTGACCCGAACATCTTCATATAAGCTTAATAAAACTTTAAGCTTCTTCATGTTATAACAGGTGTAATGAACCAGTATTTTTGCATGATTTAGGTTGCGTTATGGTCAATGAAGCAGAGTTAAAAGGGCTAGCGGGACTCGCCAAGAAGCTATTGAGTGGCATTGACAGGGGCCAGAAACAAGCCAATGAGTTCATTTTTCACACACTGGAAGATGGCACAGATCTTATTATCCGCGGCCCTAAGGCTCAGGCCATGCGCGCCGCCGAAGAAGGATCAAGCGGCGCTTTCAAAAAATTCAGAGAGCTTTATTCAAAAGCATTAGCAGATGGTAATGAGGCTGCGCTTGCCGAGCTTGACGAATTGGCCAAGCATTTTGATGGATTCCACGATGCCGGTACGGCGTTCCTTAAGGCTATTAAAGATAAAATGGGTATTGTTGATAAACCCATCGTTATTAGCACGAAAACGCACATTAACGCCGATGGCAGCCATATTGTAACCGAGACCACCAGAAATGGCCAGGTCGTTGGTACTGAAATGCGTGGTGAGCTTGATGCACTGGCACAACAAATGCGCACCTTGGGCCAAGCCGGGAGAGATGCAAGAGCACTGGCCGCCGCCGCAATGGAAGATGGTTCGAAAGCGGCAATTGCGACTGCACGCAAAAATGGCGGTGAAGGTGCGGCAATTGACGTGGTGAGAGGCCAAGTTCGCGGCTTGAAAGATGCTATTCCCCGTCTCAAGTTTATTAAAGTTTTGATCAAGGGCCCGTTCAGGGATAAAGATCTGATTAGAGCCTACCGCCAACTAGAAAAAGCAGTGGGAAATGCGCACACGGCTGAAGAGGCGCAAGCTACATTTAAGGCATTTTTGGAAACCGCTCCTTTAAAAACGCATGAAGTGAATGCGGCTGAGCGCATGGGCAATAATTTGGGGCATTATTCCAACGAAGTGCATGAGGGTATTGGTGGCTTCTTCCGCCGTTCGCGGACAGAGCACCAAGCGAGTTTGGCAGGGAAAGATGCCCATGTCGATTCCAAGCTTGAGATCAGTGTTGGCAGAAGGCTGCGCGACAGTTTGGTTCCATTTAGCCGCGTTGTACCCAAAATCTCGAAAGCGATACGACATGTTGAAGGCAGATTGAATGGCATTGCTGCGCGATTGGGTGGCATACATAGCCAAGAAAGTCTTTCAACAGTTATGACGGAAGCGCGCAAAGCATTAGGCGCTTTTCATGGTATGGGCAAAGGCGAGGCAATTGCAGTAGAAGACTTACATGCCATTTTAAAAAAACGTGGTGTAAATGTTGAGTTGGATGAACTAACGGCGGCCTGCAATTTCGGTAGTGGTGAAAAAACATTAGAAAAAGAAACAGTCGATGTCATCAGTGGCGCCATGCGAAGCCTGATGCGCGATACCGGCGATCAGGTGCGAGATTTGGGTAAGCGCCTTGTTAGTACCTTGGAAGATGCCACAGGTAGAAAAGGTATCAGCCAAGAAAATGCTTCGGATGCGCTTGAAATCATCAAACACATGGACCACATGTCGGATCATTTTCCGCATAAAATTTGGCGTCCATCAGCTCACCCTTACTTTACAAAAGTGGAGGGTGGTCGCGTAATCAACTTGAACGATGGCAATCACCATATTGCGCTACTGGAGCGTTTTGTTTCTCCGCGTTTTCCAACCCCTGTTCATGAGAGCAAAGCTGCAAAAATACTGGCAGAGCGTGCGACTCAACCAATCCCCCCATCAGTTAATGTTGCTCCAGCAGTGGGTAGCCACCTAGACCGCGTAGGCGGATCCAAATCGGCGGAGCTGAATGGTGGCCATGTGGCCGCGCTGGCAGCAGCGGGTGCGGGTGGCGTGTTGATTGGTTCTGCCGTTAGCAACGGCCGCCGCTAGGAAGCGGTTTTCAACCGATCTGTAAAGGGCTGGTTGCGCACTTGCGGTGGCAGGTTGAAATAGACATTTTCCTTAATCACCTCGAACGATACAATGGTTACAGGGCGCAGCATTTCCAGATATTTCATTACCCGTTCTACCAAGAGTTCGGGTGCCGACGCACCGGCGGTGAGGCCAAGCGTGCTAATGCCATCAAGCCATTGGGGCTCAATGTCGGTTGCATCATCAATCAAATAGGCAGGAATGCCGAATTCGGCCCCTAAATCGCGCAGCCGATTGGAATTGCTGGAGTTGCGCGACCCCACCACCAGTAGCAAATCGACCTGTTTGGCCAATTCCTTCACCGCTAATTGCCTGTTTTGTGTGGCATAGCAGATGTCTTTGGTGTCCGGCCCCGCAATTTGCGGAAACTTTTCGCGCAACGCGTTGATGATGGTTTTGGTGTCATCTACACTCAGCGTGGTTTGGGTAACATAGGCCAGTTTCGTTGATTCGGGAAAGCTGAGTTTTGCAACATCGCCTGTATTCTCGACCAGATGTACCTGCGCTACGCGTCCACTGGTGCCTTCCACCTCGGGGTGGCCTGCATGGCCAATAAGGATGATTTCAAACCCCTCGCGCTCATAGCGAATGGCCTGATTATGCACCTTGGTTACAAGCGGGCAGGTGGCATCAATCACCGGCAAATCACGCAGCTTGGCTTCGTTCTCCACCTTCTCGGCAATGCCGTGGGCCGAAAAAACGGTGATGCCGCCAACGGGCACTTCATCCACCTCTTTCACGAACACCACGCCTTTGGCGCGCAAATCTTCTACCACCCAGCGGTTATGAACAATTTCATGCCGCACATAAATGGGGGGGCCGTAAAGCTTCAGCGCTTGTTCGACAATTTCAATGGCGCGATCGACCCCGGCGCAGAAACCGCGCGGAGCAGCCAGATAAATAGTGAGAGAATGGGCGTTTTGCATCACGCTCATCTACTCTAGAATTTACCAAATTCCAAACGAATTAGGCTGCTTTGCTAACGTTTTCGGGTTGGGCAAAAAAGTCCATTTTGCCGAGTGGCACACCGTTATGGCGCAAAATAGCATAGGTGGTGGTGCAGTGGAAATAGAGGTTTGGCAGCACAAAACCAGTTAAATAATCCAGCCCGTTGAAATGCAAATCGCCCCGCACTTTTGATGGAATGACGACTGGTTTTTCTTCGGTGCCGTCAATCTGTTCTGGCTTCACGGTTTGAAAGAAGGCGATGGTTTTTTGAATACGGTCTTGCAGTTCGGCAAAGCTGTTCTCGGTATCAGGAAATTTGGGCGCTTCAAGCCCACCAAGGCGCACCGCAAAGAATTTTGAAATATCCGTAGCGATATAGATTTGGTTTTTTAGCGGCAGCATATCGGGTGCCAAGCGGTCATTAATGAAAATTTCTGGATCAATACCGCGCTCTTTGGCGCTTGCTTCGCCTTTGGTCAGCACGTGCGACAGGCTGTTCAGCTGGCGAATGAACACAGGAATGGATGCTTGATACATGGAAATGGTCATAAAAACTCCGCTTTAGGGGTGAAAGACAACGGTGAGGTAGTGCGGCTACGCCAGGTGTGCAAGGGCCAGATAGGTTTCCGACTGCATTTCGTGCAAACGTGAGGCGGTACGGTGAAATTCGAAGCTGCCATCGCCGGTGGGGTAAATATCATCGGGCGCGGTGGCGGCGGTGGCAATCAGCTTCACGCGTTGGTCATACAACGTGTCGATGAGGGTGACAAAACGCTTGGCCTCGTTACGATATTCCGGACTGAGTTTGGGGATGCCTTGCAGTAAAATCGTGTGGCAAACCTTGGCCAATGTCAGATAATCATTCGCGCCCAGCGGCCGCACGCATAATTCGCCAAACGTAAGCCACGCCGTGCCCTTATAGTGTTTATCGACCCGCAATGTGCGGCCCTGAACTTCAAGCCATAACGGTTCGCTGGCGGCATTGCCGGTGAGGGCGGCCCAGCTTTCCATAAGAAAATCATCGGCGTCACCATCGCGCGGGTGCATGAAGGTTTGGCGCATGGCACGCAGCTGTTGCAGGCGGTAATCCGTATCGCTTTCAAGGCTGATAATGCGAATGCGTGCCTCTAGCAAATCAACGAGCTTTAAGAACTGGTCGCGTTGCAGTCCGCCCAAATAAAGGTCGCGCGGCTTACGATTGCTGGTGAAGACCACCACAACGCCCGCATCGATCAATCCGGCAAACAAGCGTGCCAGCAGCATGGCATCGGTCACATCGGTCACCTGAAATTCATCAAGGCAGAGAATGCGCGCTTCGCTGGCTACTTCTTGAATCACCTGATCCATCACGTCGCCGCTATGGTGCTTGCGGAAGGCAAACAAGCGCCGATGTACATCAAGCATGAAGGCATGAAAATGGACGCGACGCGTTTTTGTCGTTTTTGAAATCAAACGAATGAACAAATCCATGAGCATGGATTTGCCGCGGCCCACATCGCCCCACAAATAAAGACCGAGAGTGGCTTTAGGCGTGGGCTTCCAAAATTGCCAACGCGGGTGCGGGGCAGGGGCTTGCCCCACCAATTGCTGATAGAGGTTGTTGAGTTCCATGGCCGCCGCGCGTTGCCCGGCATCGGCCTTAAGCGCGCCACTGGCCACGGTGGCATCATAATTCTCAATCAGCGAAATGGACTTTGCTTGCGACATAAGGCTGTTGTAGCTATCACGGCAGAGAAATCTAGGGGTTACTGCTTGTTATGCTGCATGAATTCACATCGCTTTCGCGGCTTCGCAAAACCATTCATGATTGGCGTGCAGCGGGTGAGAGCATTGCGTTGGTGCCCACCATGGGGGCGCTTCATGCAGGGCATTTGCAGCTGGTGGCCGAGGCAAAAAAACATGCCAAGCGTGTGGTGGTCAGCATTTTTGTGAACCCCACCCAATTTGGCCCGAACGAAGATTTTAACCGCTATCCGCGCCCGCTTGAGAAGGATTTATCGCTGCTGCGCGAAGTGGGGGCCGATGGCGCATGGCTGCCAACAGTCGAAGAAATGTATCCGGCCGGATTTAGCACCAACATTCATATGGGCGGTGTAAGCGAGGGGCTTTGCGGTGCCGCACGCCCCGGACATTTTGATGGGGTGGCCACGGTGGTGGCCAAGCTGCTGTTGCAAGTCGCGCCCGACGCAGCGCTTTTCGGCGAGAAAGATTATCAGCAATTATGTGTCATTAAGCGGTTGGCGGCTGATTTGAACTTGCCCGTAGCCATTGTGGGGGTGCCCATTGTGCGCGAGGGCGATGGCTTGGCCCTATCGTCGCGCAACCAGTATTTAAGCGAAGTAGAGCGCGCGATTGCGCCAGTGCTTCACCAGCAATTGCAGCAAGCTGCGGCTGCCTTGAAAGCTGGCGAAGACGCGGGCGAAGTGTTGGCGTCGGCATCGGCGGCCATTCTGGCGGCCGGGTTCCAGAAAATAGACTATATGGAATTGCGTGCAGAAGAAACGCTTGCGCCGCTTTCGCAGTATCAATCACCGGCGCGCTTGCTTGTTGCCGCGTGGCTTGGCAAAACACGACTGATTGATAATATTCTTATTGCACCCGGCGATTTCTCCTGAAATCACCGTGGTGCGCCGCTTCGCGGGCTGATGGCTCGCGAGGTTTACTAACCTCGCACGAATACGGAGATAGCATGCTTACCGACGCCGAAGTGATGAAAGAATTCGAAGCTGCTGAGGCCATTTTGCGCGGCCATTTCATTCTTTCTTCGGGCCTGCATTCCGACACGTATTTGCAATGCGCGCGCGTGTTGATGAACTCAAAACGCGCTGAAAAACTTTGCGGGGCATTGGCTGAAAAGGTGCGAATGACGCTGTCGAGCATCGACGATATTCCTCCCACCTCCGGGGGGAGGTTAGGAGGGGGGCATGGGGATACAATCACACCAACCATGCCCCCACGAGCTGCGCTCACGATGCCCCCACCCCAACCCTCCCCCGAAGGGAGAGGGAGAACTGGAATCGACCTCGTCGTTGCACCGGCCATGGGTGGCGTGGTGGTTGGCTATGAAATGGGCCGTCAGCTGGGCGTTGAGACCATTTTCTGTGAGCGTGAAGCGGGTGAATTCACCCTGCGTCGCGGCTTTCGCATCGAGCCGGGTGCAAAAGTTTTGTTGGTGGAAGATGTGGTGACGACCGGCAAATCATCGCTGGAAACGGTGGAGTGCATTAAACGGCATGGTGGCGTAGTGGTGGCCGAAGCCTCGCTGATCGATCGCTCGGGCGGTGAATCGGCAAAGCTGCCATTCCCGCTGATTTCGTTGCTGACAGTGAATGTAGCTAGCTTCAGCGCCGATCATGTGCCTGAGCATTTGAAAGATGTGCCCGCCATTAAACCCGGCAGTAGATTTTTGAAATAAAATTATCTAGCGAAATGGAAAGTCACCTTCTGGTGGAGGGCCGCTAAAATGTATGAGCCGACTACCTAAACCCCTCTCAATTTGCGCTATCTGGTGCGGGCTATATTTGTAATCAATATTTGCTCGCCAAACGCGAAAGCTGTTCATATCACCAGCATTGATATGAGATTTTCCTACTAAAATACTTCCACCGACGCCCAAAAAACGCGCAGGTCGAAATCGAACTAAATCCACCACAGCGCTTAACACCCCGTAATGCGGCACACCAAGCTTCATCAGTCTCTCCATCACTATAATTCAAATTTCCTTGAATTATAACTTTATAGAGAGTTTTTTGTATGAAGCTTTTGTGAAGATGGGTGCTGCCTAAGCCGTGGTAGAAGTGCTGCTGGTGGCCTTGGGGGCGGGCGTGTTGAACTGCTTGTTGTAAGCATCGATAGCCGATTGCACGCCGCCCGTTTGCGCGGCAAGGGCTTGCCGCTGGTTAGTGCCATTCACCGCGCTTTTCAAAATCTGTTTGGCAATGGTCGCCGCCAGAATATTCGATTCAGCCGACGATTCTTTCGGTGATGAAAAAATCTGCGATATCAGGTCTGACCCGCTGCCTGAATTGTTTTGCCCTTGCAGCAGGCTGAGAATGCTGGCCGACAAATTAAGGTTGCTGACAGTGCTGCTGCTTGAATCAGTCGTTTTTTTGCCGGCATTGATGGCGTTGTTAATGGCGCTGGCAATGGAATTGGTTGATTTATCGGTATTGCCGCCAATAAGCCGGTTAAGCACGGACGACGAACTGCTCTTCGAGCTGCCGGTAAGCAACTGACTGAGATAAGCTAAGGGGGAACTACTTGTCGTGCTGCTCATGTGTCGCCTTCGTGGCTGTTAAGCCCACTATAGGCAAATACGGGGTAAAACACAACAAGATTGGCTAGCAATCGTCATTGCGAGGAGCGAGAGCGACGTGGCAATCCATCTGTCATTCTGAGCGATAGCGAAGAATCCAGATCCTTCACTACGTTCAGGATGACAAATCATAGAAACTGGATCGTCACGGCCTTCGGCCTCACGATGACAAATTTTTCTAATGCTTTGCAGGGCCAATCACCATAATCACTTGGCGGCCTTCGCTTTTTGGCTCATGCTCAACCTTAATTTTATCAGCCAGTTGCTCGCGCACGCGCTGCAGAAGTGCCAAGCCAAGGTCTTGGTGCGCCATTTCGCGGCCACGGAAACGCAAGGTGATTTTCACCTTATCGCCGTCACCGAGGAATTTTTCGACCTGTCTCAGCTTAATTTCCAGATCATGCGCGCCAATGCCAGGGCGCAGTTTAATTTCTTTGATTTGGATCACTTTTTGTTTTTTGCGCGCTTCTTGCAGCTTCTTCTGCTCAGCAAAGCGGAACTTACCATAATCAAGCAGTTTACATACCGGTGGTTCGGCATCGGGCGAGATTTCAACCAGATCAAGGGCGGCGGCTTCAGCGGCAGCAAGCCCCTCGCGCACGCTGGTAATGCCAATCATTTCCCCTGTAGCACCAATGAGACGGATTTTATCCGCAATAATTTCACGATTGATGCGCGGCTCAGGCCCGCGCTTTTCCTTAAGACTCATTGGATGCCGTCATGGGTAGTTGATCTCCGTTTGTTAGGCCGCATCGAGTGTCGATGGCGGTAAACACTCCTTTACAAGGCTTGCCACGCAGGCGTCAAGTGCCAGTGTTTCTTGACCGTCATTCCCCAGGCGACGCAGGGCCACGGTGTGGCTTTCGGCATCACGTCCGCCCACGGCGAGGATGAAGGGCACTTTTTGCAAGCTATGGTCGCGCACTTTATAGTTAATTTTCTCGGCGCGATTGTCAAATTCGGCACGAATTCCAGCTGCTTTCAGCTTGTTCAGCACTTCCAAACCATAAGCATCGAATTCGTTGGTGATACTGCAGACCACGGCCTGCAACGGCGCCAGCCACGCCGGAAATTTTCCTGCATAATGCTCAATTAAAATGCCAATAAAGCGCTCATACGAGCCAAAAATGGCACGATGGAGCATGACAGGGCGGTGTTTTTCGCCATCTTCACCCACATAGCTGGCATCGAGGCGTTCGGGCAGCACGCGGTCAGACTGAATGGTGCCCACCTGCCAGGTGCGGCCAATGGCGTCCGTCAGGTGCCATTCCAGCTTTGGCGCATAAAACGCGCCTTCGCCGGGCAGTTCTTCAAACCCATGTTCTTTGTCGAGCCCGGCTTCCAGCACGGCGGTGCGAAGTTCGGCTTCGGCCTTGTCCCACATCTCGTCGGTGCCGAAGCGTTTTTCGGGGCGCAGCGCCAGTTTGATGGTGTAGTTGGTGAAGCCAAGGTCTTTATAAACACTATCAGCCAGTGCGCAGAATTTGCGTACTTCTTCCACGATTTGGTCTTCGCGGCAGAAAATATGCGCGTCATCTTGCGTGAATTGACGCACGCGCATGAGGCCGTGCAGCGCGCCATGTGGCTCATTACGGTGGCAGCAGCCATTTTCATAAATGCGCAGCGGCAAATCGCGATAGCTTTTGATGCCTTGTTTGAAAATGAGCACGTGCGCCGGGCAGTTCATGGGTTTCAGCGCCATCCAGTCGGCCTTGCCAGAAATAACCGGACCGGCATCTTCGGTGTTTGGCACTTCATCGGGAATCACAAACATATTTTCGCGATATTTGCCCCAGTGGCCCGATTGCTCCCACTGTTTGGCGTCCATCACCTGCGGCGTTTTCACTTCGCGGTAGCCGCCATCATCAATAGCGCGGCGCATATAGGCTTCCAGCTGACGCCAGATGAGGTAACCCTTGGGGTGCCAGAACACGCTGCCATGCGCTTCTTGCTGCAAGTGGAATAAATCCAGCTCGCGGCCCAGCTTGCGGTGGTCGCGCTTTTCAGCTTCTTCCAGCATCAGCAGATGGGCTTTGAGTTCTTTATCATTCGCGAATGCAATGCCGTAAATGCGCTGAAGCTGCTTGTTTTTCGCATCGCCGCGCCAATAGGCACCGGAAATGCGGGTGAGTTTAAAGGCCGCCGTGATTTTAGCAAAGCTTGGCACGTGCGGGCCAAAGCATAAATCAATAAACGCGCTGTCACCTTCGCCCTGACGATAGAGCGAAACATGATCTTTCGGAGTGTCGAAACCAACTGGCTCATTCGGCGCGGTGCGGATGATTTCAGCTTTGTATTGTTCACCGCGTGATTCAAACATGGCGATGGCTTGCTCACGTTTCCAAATTTCACGCCGAACTGCGTTCGGTTGCGAAAGTAATTCTTTCATTTTTTCTTCAATTTTTGGCAAATCATCCGGCGTCAGTGATTGGTCAAGGTCGATGTCGTAATAAAACCCGTGATCAATCGTCGGGCCAATGGCCAGTTTGGCGCTTGGATAAAGCAGCTTCGCGGCGTGTGCCAAGGCTTGCGCGGTGATGGTGTGGCGAATGATTTCAAGCCCGTCGGCATCTTTCGCGGTTAAAATTTGCAATTTCGCATCACTGGTGATGGGCAAATATAAATCGCGTTGAACACCATCCAGCTTCACTGCTACGGCGGCTTTGGCAAGTCCGGCGCCAATGCTGGCCGCCACTTCCTCACCCGTGGTGCCCGCCGCGTAGGTGCGCACCGAGCCATCGGGCAAAGTGAGGTTGATGTCGTGAGTGGCGTGTTGGGCGCTGGGCATAAAATCTCCAAAAAGTTACGTCATTGCGAGGAGCGTTAGCGACGTGGCAATCCAGATTTAAGAGAAATCTAGCGCCGAAGACTCGGCGCGCTGGATCGTCACGGCCTACGGCCTCACGATGACGAATAAAGGCGATAACTCTACGCTTTAAAGGCGGTCTGTCAAGCTGGCGAGCACGGTTTCGACCGATAAATCCTTAAGGTTGGATTCACGTAAAATGCGCACATGATCGCCCACGGGGGCAGAACGCAGGGGGTCAGATGCGGCGCTGAACAGCACGGTCGATGGGCAACCGCTGGCGGCGATGAGGTGCATGGGGCCGGTGTCGTTGCCCACGGCCAGCTTCGCTTGCGTGGCGAGGGTGGTGATTTGGGCGATGGATGTGGCACCACATAAATTGATGGCCTCTGGCACCTGCACGGCAATGGCATTCAGCGCATCTTCCTCTGCTTTGGTGCCGATGAGCAGCGGCGCAATATTTTTATGAATGAACGTTTGGCAAAGCTGCGCATAACTTGCGACGGGCCATCGTTTATCTAGCCGGTGAGGGGCACCACCAGGAACCAGTAATGCATAAGAAG
>CANEUT010000022.1 GCA_947441895.1 Rickettsiales bacterium
CAAGCCGTTTTTTGCCACCGACTTCTTCTGGCGGCGCTGGCTCGCTCTCGGCCACTGGCTGGGGTGAGGGGGCGGCGGCGGGCTTATGTTCTAAATCATCCATGCCTTCCTTTTAGCAAGCCCTGCGATTGGCGCAAGCTCCATTGAAGGTGTTCGCGCGTAGCCGAAGGCGAGCCGGAGCGATAGCGAACGAGGGGGAGCGTAGCGGGGGCGGAACGCCCCCTAACAGCTATGCTGCTTGCGAAGACCTGCCTTTGCTGTCATGAGCAGTTCATGAACAAACCTGCACATAAACCAAGTCGTGCGCCCGCGTTTTCGGCACGTGGCCATGCCGTGCATTTGCTGGGCGAAATGCTGCGCGAGCATCAAACGCTGGATGAGGCCATGGCTCATCACCCGCTGACGGGTAGCGATTCAGATCAGAAATTTGCGCGCAGTTTGGTGCTCACCACCTTGCGCCATGTGGGGCAGGTGGATGCGCTGCTGAAGCATTATATTGATAAGCCGCTGCCCGCTAAACGCATGGGCATCACCAATGCGCTACGGCTGGGCGTAGTGCAGTTGCTGGTGCTGGGTACACCGTCGCACGCGGCGGTGAATGAAACGGTGACGCTGGTGAAAAAAGGCCGCGACGCGGCGCTGGCCGGATTGGTGAATGCAGTGCTGCAAAAAATTACGCGTGAACAACCATCGCTTCCGGGACCTATTCATAACCTGCCAATATGGCTGCGCACGCGCTGGGAAAAGACCTATGGCAAAGAGACCGTGGCGGCGATAGCGCAGGTGGCCGCCGCCCGCGCACCGTTGGATATTAATACGCGCAGCGATATGCCAAACGCCACGCGGCTCGACCATCAGATGATTCGCATGCCGGCCGACCACGCCGAGGTGGAAAGCCTCGCCGGATATGAAGAAGGAGCATTTTTTGTGCAAGATGTGGCGGCCAGCTACCCCGCCCGACTGTTGGGTGATATGAAGGGGCTGCGCGTGCTGGATATATGTGCGGCGCCCGGTGGCAAAACCGCGCAATTGATGCAAGCGGGCGCAACCGTCACCGCGCTGGATCGTTCTGGCGCGCGGCTTAAAACCCTCGCCATCAACATGAACCGTTTAGGGCATACGGTAGAAGTAGTGGAGGCGGATGCGTTGCAGTGGCAATCGCAGGCGGCGTATGATGTGATTCTGCTTGATGCGCCCTGTTCGGCCACGGGCACATGGCGCCGTCATCCGGAGGTGGTGCATCTGCTGCGCGAGGGTGACATGGCCGAGTTGGTAGCGCTGCAACGCGATATTCTGGCGCGTGCGTGGAGCTGGCTGAAGCCCGGTGGCAAGCTGGTTTATTGTGTGTGTTCGCTGGAGCGTGACGAGGGCGAGGCGCAGGCCGAATGGTTTTTGCAGCATCAGGCGGATGCGCGTTTGTTACCGGTCGATGCGTCGACGGAGATTCCGGCCGAGTGCGTGACGCAGGGTTATGTGCGCACCTTGCCATCGCACCTCGCTGAAAAAGGCGGCATGGATGGTTTTTTTGCCGCGTGTTTTACCAAATCGGCGTAATGCTTGCGGGTTTTAAGGTTTTTGTTGGCGCTCGAATGTGGTGCTGTTATCAATTCATCAATCTGTCATCCCCGCGCAGGCGGGGATCTAAGGCTGCATGTAAAGTCACTGGGTGTGGCCTGAGATTCCTGCTTTCGCAGGAATGACAAAAACAAAATTAGGTAAAAACTAAGCATGACCACACCCATTCATATTGCACCGTCCATCCTCTCGGCTGATTTTGCACGGCTGGGCGAAGAGGTGGCGGCTATTACCAAAGCTGGCGCCGATTTGGTGCATGTCGATGTGATGGATGGGCATTTTGTGCCCAACCTTACCATTGGCCCCGCCGTGGTGGCAGCCCTTCGCCCCCACACCACACTGCCGCTGGATGTGCATCTGATGATTTCGTGCCTCGACCTCATTCCCGAATTTGCCAAGGCGGGGGCCGACATT
Organism: Rickettsiales bacterium; assembly: GCA_947441895.1. Taxonomy (GTDB): domain Bacteria; phylum Pseudomonadota; class Alphaproteobacteria; order Rickettsiales; family UBA3002; genus QFOX01. Next base: position 1,990 of record CANEUT010000022.1, read on the forward strand.
ATTACCGTTCACACCGAAGCCACGCCGCATGTGGATCGTGCGGTGGCACACATCAAATCGCTGGGCAAGAAGGCGGGCGTTTCCATTTGCCCCTCCACCCCTGAATCAGCGTTGGAATATGTGATGGGCGAGGTGGATTTAATTCTGGTGATGACGGTGAACCCAGGGTTTGGTGGCCAATCATTCCTTCGCAGCCAGTTGCCAAAAATTCAGAATATCCGTGCCATGATTCAAAAAACCGGTCGCGACATTATGTTGGAAGTAGATGGTGGCATTAATAAAGACACTGCCCGCGAAGTGATTGCCGCCGGCGCCAATGTATTGGTGGCCGGTTCGGCCGTGTTCACTGGGGGTGCGGCAACCTATGCGGCGAATATCGCTGCGCTACGTGGGAACTAACCGATGCAAACATTATTAGAAACCATTCATGCCGAACACACAAAAGCCATCGATGGCATGTTCCGTGATTGCAGTGAATCACTCACCAAATTGGCGGCGCGCTGCGTTTCTGCCTTTGCCCAGAACCATAAATTATTTTTCTGTGGGAATGGCGGTAGTGCGTGCGATGCGGCGCATATCGCCGGTGAATTTGTGGGAAGATTTGTGCATGACCGCCGGGCCCTGCCGGCCATTGCGCTGACGGCGGATGCGGGCATTTTGACGGCCGTTGCCAATGATTATAGCTATGAAGACGTGTTTTCACGCCAGATTGAGGCGTTGGGCGCGGCGGGCGATGTTTTAATCGCCATGTCGACCTCGGGTCAGAGCGCTAATGTATTAAAAGCGCTTCACGCGGCTCGCAGTAAGGGTATGACCACGGTGTTATTCACCGGTGAAAAGGGTCGAAACAGCGCATCGAATGCTGATTTTTCTATTATTATTCCGTCGCTTGTAACGGCCCAGGTGCAAGAGGCGCATATGGTGGCGCTGCACGCGCTCGCCAGTTTAATTGAAGCGCAATTATTTCCTCAAGCTTAACGATTTATTTAGAGTTGAGGAGTAATCTGGTTTCTGTGAGGCAGTGATGTCTCGCGTAAAAAATAAAAAGATTTAGGAGCGTCTGATGACCGTCGACACCAAACTTGCTGAAATGCTTGCCACGCGTTTATGCCACGATTTAACTGGCCCCATTGGCGCAGTGAATAATGGCGCGGAATTCCTCGATGAGGAAGGATTCAACATGGAAAACGAAGCCGTGCAGCTGATTGTGAGCAGTGCGCACGAGGCGGTGAATCGCCTGATGTTCTATCGTCAGGCCTATGGCCGTGTGGGTGATGCAGGCGAGGCCTGCCTCGCCGATAAAAAGATAATTGCGCTCGATTTTTTCTCGGGTACCAAAATCAAGCTCGACTGGCCCGATAGCCACACCGATGCGGCGGGCATTCCCGTCAGCCAGAAAATGTCTCGCTTGTTGTTGAATACCTTAATTATTGTGGGTGCTAGCCTCATTCGTGGCGGTACGCTCTCGGTGCGCCTCAGCATGTCGGATGCCGGTGATAAGGTCATTCAGGTGACGGGTGAGGGCGAAACCATTAAACTTGATGCCGAAACAGCAGCCATTCTGCAAATGGTTGATGACCGTGCGGCGGGCGATCATGTGGCGCTATCACCCAAAACGGCGCAGCCATTTTTGGCGCTTATGCTGGCGCAGGAATTGGGTGCAAGCATTGCCTATCATGTGAGTGGTGGCAGTCTGGAAGTGCTGGTGACGCAACGCCAAGTGGCCCTTGCCACGGCTTCGTAAGGCAACTTGCGTCACAATTCGGCCACAAAACGTTTAACTCTCATCGTGTTGCGCTCTTAACGCTTTCCATTTTGAGCGGTGAGTGTAATATTGCTCCTGTTATAAAAAACAAAAACGCTTAACGTTTTCCTTTGCACACAGGGATCTGGCCATATGGATGATTTAATTGGCGAGTTTATTACCGAAACATCGGAATCGCTTTCCGTGCTCGACTTAGAGCTGGTGAAGCTTGAACAAAACCCGAATGACCAAGCCATTCTTGGCAACATTTTTCGCTTGGTACACACCATTAAAGGCACCTGCGGTTTTCTTGGTCTGCCACGGCTTGAGTCGGTTGCGCATGCGGGCGAGAATGTGCTCGGCAAAATTCGTGACGGCGAAATTATTGTCACGCCCGATGCCATTAGCATTGTGCTTGAGGCCATCGACCGCATTAAAGAACTGATTTCATATCTTTCTGAAAACGGCTCTGAGCCTGAGGGCGAAGATGGAGATCTTAAAAAACGCCTGAATGCTTTCGCTGATTCTAATGGGGCATCGTCAGGCGGGGGTGCAGCGCCAGTTGCCGCTGACCCTGCGCCCGAGGAAATGATGGCGCCTGGCGAAGCCAAGGCCGAAGAGCCGTTTACGCCCGATGTAATGGACGAATTAGAGCGCGCTTTTGCCAGCGCCAGTTCGACGATTGAAGGCGGCATTGATTTCTCGCGTGCACCCGATACGTTTATGGTGGCCGAGCCTGAACCGGAGCCAATCGCTGCCGCGCCTGTGGCTGTGGCCAAGCCCGCCATTTCTGATCAGGCGAAAGAAAAGGCCATCAAACAAGGGTTAGATACAGAAGCGAAAGATGGCGGCGGTGGCGGTGCAAACCAAACCATTCGCGTCAATATCGATGTGCTTGAGAGCCTCATGCAAATGGTGGGCGAGCTGGTGCTTACCCGCAACCAGCTGCTGCAGGTGGTGCGCCACCGCGATGACCGTGAGCTAAAAGCGCCGTTGCAGCAATTATCGCAAATCACTTCCGAGCTACAAGATAGTGTAATGAAAACCCGCATGCAGCCGATTGGCACGGCGTGGTCGAAGTTTCCGCGTCTTATTCGTGATCTCAGTAACGAGCTGAGTAAAAAAATTGAATTAAAAATGATTGGTGAATCCACCGAGCTTGATCGTCAGCTGCTTGAGATGATTAAAGATCCGCTGACGCATATGGTGCGCAATTCCTGCGACCATGGGCTTGAAGTTCCGGCCGATCGTCTGGCGGCGGGAAAGTCTGCCACGGGCACGGTAACGCTTTCGGCTTTTCATGAGGGTGGCCACATTATTATTGAAATTACCGATGACGGGCGCGGCCTGAATATTGACCGCATTAAGCAGAAAATTATTGAAAAAAGCCTCGCCACCGAATCGGAAATCGAACAGATGAGCGATGATCAGCTCATGCAATATATTTTTAAGGCGGGCTTCTCGACGGCTGAAAAAGTGACCAGCGTTTCGGGTCGTGGTGTGGGCATGGATGTGGTGCGCACCAACATCGAAAAGATTGGTGGCACGGTATCGCTCACTTCGAAAATGGGCAAGGGTTCTACCTTCCACATTAAAATTCCGCTTACACTGGCTATTGTTTCGGTGCTGCTGGTGGAATGTTCAAAACAGAAATTTGCCATTCCGCAAATTAATGTGGTTGAGCTGGTGCGCACGGGTGCTGATTCGGAATATAAGGTGGAAAACATCAACAATGCATCGGTGCTGCGCCTGCGCGACAAGCTGATGCCACTGATTCGTCTGCGCGACATTCTGCAACTATCAAACCCGGAGGCGGCCGATATTGATGCGGCCAAACCAACCGATAGCTATGTGGTGGTGGTGCGCATCGGATCGACTGACTTCGGCTTGGTGATCGATAAGGTATTTGATACCGAAGAAATTGTGGTGAAACCGGTAAGCCGCGTGCTTGGTGAGTTTGATGTGTATTCCGGTAATACTATTCTGGGTGATGGCAGCGTGATTATGATTCTGGACCCCAATGGTCTGGTAAAATCACTTGGGGGACGCGATGCTGGTCCCGCGCCGATTGATCATTCGGCAGTGCTCAAGGGCGAGAAAATTACTAACTTCCTTGTCTTTAAAGCGGGTGAGGGGGCGCCCAAAGCGGTGCCACTTGAGCTGGTTTCCCGGCTAGAGGTAATTGACGCGAAGGCGGTCGAACATTCGGGGCATGAAGCGGTTGTGCAATATCGTGGCGATCTTATGCGGTTAAATATATTGCCCGAAACATCCATTCCAACCGAGGGTGAGTTCGATGTGGTGGTGTTCACCTATGATGGCAGAACCATTGGCCTAGTGGTGGAAGAGATTGTCGATATTATCGAGGCGCCTTTGGCCATTAAGCTTTCCGCTTCGGAAGAATATTATCTCGGCAGCTTGGTCATTGCTGGTAAAACCACCGATGTGGTCGATGTTGGGTATCTGCTGAAAGGTTTAGTTAGTGATTTTAGCAACAAAAGTAACACGTCAGCGGTAGTTAAAGGAACGCGGCTGCTGGTGGTGGAAGATAGTATGTTTTTTCTGAAACTCATTGTGCCATTCCTCGAGCACGCCGGCTATGAAGTAACGTCGGCGGTGAGCGGTGTGAAGGCACTTGATATTGTGGCCGCCACCCCAAAAGCCTTCGATATTGTCATCACCGATATTGAGATGCCCGAGATTGACGGATTCGAGCTAACCCGCCGCCTGCGCACCGACCCGCGCTATGCTACTTTACCCATTTTTGCCTTCACCTCTACCGTCAGCGAAGCCTTCCGAGAGCGTGGCGCGAAGGTGGGCATGGACGGGTTGATTTTGAAAACAGATCGTGAAGCCCTGGCCGTGGCCGTGGCTGATGCGCTGGAAAAAACCAAGGAGATGGCATAATGGCAGGTGCGCTTACCACGGTTGAATCAAACCATACTGTTAGTGTTGGCGGCGTGGCAACCCAGCAATTCGTTACCATGCGTTTGGGGGCACAACTGTTCGGCATTTCGGTGATGGCCGTGCGCGACGTGATGCGCCGTCAGCAAATTGCATCGGTGCCCCTTGCCCCGCCTGTGATTGCGGGTTCGCTTAATTTACGCGGGCGCATTGTCACCGCTATTGATATGCGGGTTCGCCTCGGCTTGCCTACCTATCCAACACCTGAAAAAGTGATGAAAGTGGTAGTTGAATATCAGCATGATTTATTTGCGCTGATGGTCGATAGCGTGGGCGATGTGCTTGCGCTTCCCATGAATCGGTTCGAAAAAGTTCCATCGAACATGGATGCGAACTGGCGGGCGGTGGCCGCTGGTGTTTTTAAGCTCGAGAAAGAACTGTTGGTGATTTTGGATGTTGCCAGTGTGATTGACCAGTTGATGCGCGAGGTTGCATGAAAACGTGCCTGATCGTTGATGATTCTAAGATTGTACGCAAGGTAGTGCGGCGTATTGTTGAAGGTTTGGGGTTTGCAGTGTTGGAAGCAGAACATGGCCAAGATGCAGTCGCGCAAGTGCGCAGCAATGCGGTTGATGTGATGATTCTGGACTGGAACATGCCAGTGATGGATGGTCTGGAATGCATGAAAGAAATTCGTGCTGATAGCTCGATTACTCAACCCAAAATTATTTTCTGCACTACAGAAAATGAATTCAGCAAAATTCAGCAAGCCATTACCGCGGGTGCCGATGAATATGTCATGAAGCCATTCGATGAGGCCATTATTGCAGGTAAAATGCGCCAATTGGGTATTATCGACGAGGCATCGTAAATGCCAATCCGCGTAATGTTGGTTGATGATTCCACGGTGGTGCGCGGGCTTATGCAGCGTGCGTTTAAATCAGACCCCGAAATTGAGGTGGTGGCCAGTGCGGTGAATGGTCAAATTGCTATCGATCTGCTGAAGCGTAACGACATTGATGTGATTATCCTCGATATTGAGATGCCGGTGATGGACGGCATGACCGCTTTACCAAAGCTGCTCGAAATTTCACCCAAGACGCATGTTATTGTCGCTTCTATTTACACCTTGCGTAATGCCGAAATTAGCATGCAGGCGCTTGCCCTTGGCGCATCGGATTATGTGCCCAAACCATCGTCGCAAGAAGCTGATCTGGTGGGGAGTTTTTATGCCGAGCTTATTGGAAAAATAAAACTGCTGGCACATTCGAAGGCTAAACCTGAAGTCAAGCCGATTACACGAAAAGAGCCCTTGGTTGCGGCAGAAAATCATGTGGCCTCTCGGTCAGCACAGGAAAAGTCAGTGGAAGCCAAGCCTCATGCTGTGCCACCACCGGCTACTGCCTTGGCCATTGCATCTTCTACCGGCGGCCCTAATGCGCTCATCAGCATGTTCCAGCAGTTTAAAGGCAAGGAGCTGCGCACCCCCATTTTTATTACGCAGCATATGCCAGCTAATTTCACTATGATTCTGGCCGAACATCTAAGCAAAGCCATCGATGGTGACTGCCATGAGGCGCGTCATGGCGAAGTGGTTGAGGCCGGAAGAATTTATATTGCGCCGGGTGATTTTCATATGACAGTGCATCGTGATGATGGCCAGATTATCCTGAAGCTTGACCAGAACCCGCCAGAGAATTTCTGCCGGCCTTCGGCTGATCCCATGCTGCGTAGCCTCAGTAAAGTTTATGGCAAGGGCCTGCTGTGCGCCGTGCTCACCGGCATTGGTGCCGATGGCACCAGTGGCGCCGCTGATGTGGTAGCTGCGGGCGGCACAGTGATTGCACAAGATGAACAAAGCAGCGTGGTTTATGGCATGCCCAAAGCCGTTGCCGAAGCCAAACTAACCAGCGCTATTCTGCCACTGAATAAGATTGCTCCGTATTTACTGAAGGCGGTGGCGACATGACGCTTGTGCTCAGTAACGATGAATTTAATTTTATTGCCGGCATGCTGAAGCAGCGTTCGGGCCTTTCCCTTACGCCCGATAAAACCTATTTACTGGAAACGCGCCTTCAACCCTTGGCAAAAGCGGCTGGCCTTGCCGATATTCCGCAGCTGATTAAACAGTTGCGCGCCAACCCTTCAGGCGGATTGACCTACCAGGTGATCGAAGCCATGACGACCAACGAGTCGATGTTTTTTCGTGACACCAAACCATTTGAGCACCTTACCAAGATTGTTTTGCCTGCCATGAAAGCTGCCGGGAAAAACAAGCTCCGTATTTGGTCGGCTGCGTGCTCAACGGGTCAGGAGCCCTATTCCATTGCCATGGTGCTGAAAGAAGAGGCGGCAAAATATCCGGGTCTTGTGACTGAAATTTATGCTACCGATTTGGCCGAGAAGGTTCTCGATCGTGCCCGTGAGGGAATCTATAGCCAGTTTGAAGTGCAGCGCGGGTTGCCAATTACCATGCTCATGAAATATTTTGCCCAGGCACCGAACAATATGTGGTCCATCAACGAGGCAATCAAGGCGATGGTGAAGTTCACCCCTGCTAACTTGCTTACCTCGTTCGCGGCCCACGGCCAGTTCGATGTTATTTTCTGTCGTAATGTGCTAATCTATTTTGATGCACCCACCAAAGGTGATGTGCTGAACCGGTTGGCCGATATTTTAAATGCCCCGGGCTATTTATTTTTGGGTGGTGCTGAAAGTACGCACGGACTGAGCACAAAATTTAAACCGCATGGCGATGATCGCGGGTTATTTACGCTCGCCTAACACGAGCCCGTCGGTCACACATGCTTGCGTAGCTTATTGAGCAATTCTTTGCCCACAGCGCCACCATCATCGCGAATGCGCTGCATGAAGGTGAGGCGCAGGGCGCCCACCAAACTTTGTAGGATGGCTTTACGTTTTTCAGCAGAAAGCTTGTTGCTGCTAATGGTGCCAACCAAATGAATGCAAATCTCGGTAATCAGGGTAAAGCCAAGCACTTTTGCAAGGCTTCTAATATTATAAGCGTGCGTTTGCATTGGATGCGCATGTGTATCAATCGTTTCAGCGGTTAGTTCGCGTGTCATACGCTCAAGCGCCTGAATGTCGGCTTCGGCATCATCAAAAAATTCTTCCGATGCTTTTTCTAATAGCGTTTCGCAGGATTTAATTTTTTCCTCGGTAATAAAAGTGGCGATTTTAAAGTCGGCGCCCACCTCTGCAATGAGGCTGCAGTTGGCTTCATACATCAGCACCGGATCAACTGTATCTTCGGTGGCGTCACTCATGTGCGCACCCCACCTTTCATTTCACCGCAACGAATAAGGCGCACTTCGCGAACGCGCCGTTCTTGCGTGCCTGGAGGCGGCCCACCTTTGCGGCGACGGCAGGGGCCACGGTAGGTATTGGCGGTAACATAAGGGCGCGGGGTATCGATCATTTGAATAATGCGCTCGCAGAAATTGCGGGCCTCCAGTGGTTTCAGAACAATCTCGTTTACACCTGCATCCCGCGCAGCAAAAATGGATTTTTTATGTGCCTGATCCATAAGCATTAAAATAGGTATAAATGGGGCAGGCGAGGTGGGAGCACGCCGCAATCGCTCCACAAAGTGAATGCCGCTTAGCTGCAATACGTTATCAGCGGCAGCGGTGGCTGCCACTTTCGATGAGAGCTGCAAATCAGCGTCGGTAACAATGAGATGCACATGGAGGTTCTTGAGAAACTGTACGGCTTCGGTGGCATCATGGGCGAGGTGAAGGTTCTGGAAACCAAGATTTTCAAATAAACGCTTAATAAGGTCGCCGGCGCGGTTACTGCTAATAACGATGAGAATTTGCACCACCGCAAGCCGTTTTCCGAGATTCGAATGATTGTTCGCAGACACGGTCGGCTTTGACATTGCAGCTTCCAGTTGAATAAGACTGCGATTAACTAGCCAGATAAGATATGGATATGCAAGAGGAAATTAAAAAGGGTTGGGGAATGGCCCCAACCCCTATCATGTCCGTTGTCAAAAATGCCGTAGCTAAGCTTCTTCGGCAACCTTACGGCGTTTGGCTTCCTTTGGCGCAGGTGTCTCCAGCGCTACATCGGGATCTTTCAGCACATAGCCACGACCCCAGACGGTTTCGATATAGTTCTCACCGCCCGATGAATCTTGCAGTTTTTTGCGAAGTTTGCAGACAAACACGTCGATGATTTTCAGTTCTGGCTCATCAATGCCACCATAGAGATGGTTGAGGAACATTTCTTTCGTCAGGGTTGAACCCTTGCGAAGTGAAAGCAGCTCCACAATGCCATATTCTTTACTGGTGAGGTGCAGGGCTTTACCATCGACCTCAACGGCGCGCGTATCAAGGTTCACCAGCAGTTTGCCGGTGCGGATGATGGATTCCGAGTGGCCCTTGCTGCGACGAACAATGGCTTGAATGCGGGCAATCAGCTCACCTTTGTTGAAAGGCTTGGTAAGATAATCATCAGCGCCATAGCCCAGACCTTTAATTTTCTGATCAGGACCCGATAGACCCGAGAGAATGAGGATGGGGGTGTTGATTTTTGCAGCACGGAAGCGACGGAGAACCTCGTAGCCATCAATATCGGGCAGCATGAGGTCGAGAATGATAATATCGTAATCGTAGAGCTTGCCAATTTCGAGCCCCTCTTCACCAAGTTCGGTGGTGTCACAAATAATGCCTTCCGAGGCAAGTGACAATTCAATGGCTTTGGCGGTGGATGGATCGTCTTCGACTAGCAGTACGCGCATGATGCCCCCAGGTTGTTTCGTTCGGTTGCTAAGCACGTTTTCATGGGTGATTTCGTTGTCATGTCCGTCCTCGAATCCTCAGGTAGCGCTGCTACATTCCGGTTCTGCGGGCGGGCATTCCTTGAAATCCCCTCCTGTAAACGCCCTTAATCATCCTCCGAAGTTTGCTCAATTAGGTTAATTTTATTGTTCTTATCGGCAATACGTTAACAAAATTGACAGAAATTCTTTATTTAAGCCACAGAAGTGTTAACGCATTAAGTGTTAACATACTATTAACCACATCTTCGTTCAACTACAATTTTAACTATTAAGGATTGCTTGGGGTGTAGCGCGACAACTGCTGATGGTGTTAGCGGCGCATAATTAAGGTTCTTTTTTCTTATTTAAAAGTGGCTTAGCAACTATTCCCAATCCGCCTCGTCTTCCGAAATAATGTGCCCCTTCATGGAGGGGCCGTGGCGGTGCACTGCGGTGGTCGCCCGAAATTACTGGAAATATAACATAAATGTAACATTCAAACACCCGGTCGTAGTGTAGTATTAAGCATCGAGCCGGACCAGGAGAATGAAGCCCATGCCGAATGCCATTGACCCAAAATTAATTGCCGCAACTGAAGCACGTATGGCGCGATCAGGTCTGTGGCGCGGCACCAAAACGGCTGGCAATTTCTCCCTGATTCCGACTGTTTCTGTATTAACTGCGGGATTCCTTTTTTTGGGTGGTGGTATTGGTCTTGGACTTTTCTCAGCTTTAGGTTTGGAGGGTACGGCAGCGGTCGCGCTCGGTGGGGGCGCGTTGCATGGGTTATCGTATGTTAACAAGGACATGATACGCGCATTAACCACCCCACAGCTGCTACAGGATGTAGCGAAAAGGTTAGGTGAGCCTTGGCGTTGCAATGAGATGAAGGGGCATGACGTGTCGATTGCCAAGGCCCGCGCTTATTTTGATTTGGATAATGGCAATATTAAAGAACAAGGAAAAAAGCTCGTTGGCGGGATTCGTAAAGAAACACGAGAATTTAAGTATCTTGTCAACAACGCTGCCTTAGCACTGAAAGATTCCGAAATACCTGAATATCCGGAACTGAAACGTAAAAAACCCGATTTGATCTATGATCTAAATAACCCGCGTGTTCGAGAAGCAATGACTGCCTTGGGCGAAAAGGTAGAGCCGCGCCATATGGGGGTGCGTTCCTACAAAAACTACCTTACCCCTGCGGCGCTTGCCAAACATGAAGGACGATCAATCATTAATGCTCCAGTGACAAAAGAGGCTGAATCCTTCTTCGGGCGGGTGGCAGAGTTTGCGAAGGGCAAACCGTGGGTGACTGCCGCCAGCGTGGCGGGTGTTGGCCTGGCTGGCTGGGCGGTGACGAATGCGCTCAGTAAGCCCGCACCAAGTGCCCCAAGCGCTAGTTTCAGTGAGCGTGAAACGGCACGGCGCCATGCTAGTAACGCGCAAGCCGATGTTGCAGCCACGGTGACTTAGCCACTATTCCCAGTCGGCGTCATCTTCCGAAATAATGTGCCCCTTCATGGATGGCCCATGGTTGTGAACCGTCTTTGGGGAGCCAGAAATTAACGGATGCCAGTTTGGCAATGGTTGGCCAAACGCCGCCAGCCGATAGCCGCAGGTGGCGGGCAGCCAGTTTAGCTTCTTTACATTCTGGGGGGTGACCTTTACGCAATCGGCCACGTTTTTTTGCCGGTTGGCATAGTCGGTACATTGATGGGTTTTGAGGCACAAATAGCGGCACGCCACGTTGGAAAGAGCAATTTCGCCCGTGTCTTCATCTTCCACCCGAATTTGGCAGCACAGGCCGCAGCCATCGCACAGCGATTCCCATTCGGCAGGTGTCATCGTGCCGAGAGGTTTTTGCAGGAAGAGGGGCTGTATTGACTTGGGCATGAAATCAATCATAATGCATTTATGAGCAAGCGCGCCAGTGCATTTAGTCTTGTTGAACTTAGTATTGTACTAGTGATCCTCGGGCTGCTGACGGGTGGTATCCTTGCAGGGCAGTCGCTAATTCGCGCGGCGGAACTACGCTCTGTGAGCACCGAATATAACCGCTACTTCACCGCTGTGCAGTCCTTCCGCGATAAATATTTTGCCACTCCCGGTGACTTTAACGGTGCGACGAGATTCTGGGGACGGTTGAATAGCAACGCCGATTGCGCGACCGCGTCGAGCGCCGCTGTGGCCACACCCGGCGCGTGCGATGGCAATGGCGATGGAAATGTCACGGCTCCCGCTGCCGCTTCGCAATCCGGTGAAACCTATCAGTTTTGGCGACAGTTGGCATTGGCCGGGCTGATCGAAGGCACCTATAATGGACTGAGCGGTTCCGGCGGCAATGAGCATAGTGTGCTTGGTTCCAACGCACCGGCATCCAAACTCTCGAATGCTGGTTGGAGCATTACCTATACCGGGTTGTTCGGTGATACCGAATTATATTTGCTAAATTACGGCCCCTACACATTCGAATTTGGCACCGCCGTCGCGACCTCGCGCACATTCGGCCCGGCGTTGAAACCGGAAGAAGCATGGAACGTGGACACGAAAGTGGATGATGGCAAGCCTGCCTCGGGTAAAGTTATTGCCCGCTATTGGAATAACCTCTGTTCCGCCGCGGATGACGGCAGCCATGCCAATAACGACCTTGTCGCCAGTTACCGCCTGAGCGATAATGCGCTGCGATGCGCCCTGTATTTCAGGCCGTAATCTTAGCAAGTCCTGCGATACTCCGCACCCATGAACTCGCGCCAGTATCTGTTAGCGAGATTGAACACGAATTTGGCAGCACAGGCCGCAGCCATCGCACAGCGATTCCCATTCCGTTGCCGTCATTTTGCTGAGTGGCTTGGAAAGAAACTCAGGCTGTGGATTTAATTTTTTCTTCATGCACCGTGCGTACACCATCCTTACCCCAATTGTCATCCCCGCGAAGGCGGGGATCCCCTAAAATCACGTGCAAGTAGATTCCCGCCTTCGCGGGAATGACAAAATGGAGGCAGTAAAAATGGAGCATGGAAGCCTAGGTAAAATCCTGTTATCATTGCGCCATGTCGAACATTCGCAACCACTTAATGCAAGAACTGCAAGCCATGCCGCCCTTGGCCCTTGTTGGCCGGGTGACAGCGGTGAAGGGGCTGCTGATTGAATGTAGTGGCATTGAAGAAATGCTTTCGGTGGGGGCCCGCTGCGCGGTGCAAGGCAGTTTGCATGATGCGCATCAGGTGCTGTGCGAAGTGGTGGGCTTCCGCGAGAAAGTAGCGCTGCTCATGCCGTTTACTTCGGTAGAAGGTATTGGCCTTGGCGCGAAAGTAACGCTGATGACGAACAACTCTTCCGTCGAGCCATCGGACGCATGGCTTGGCCGTATTGTGGACCCCATGGGTAACCCGATTGATGGTAAAGGTCCGCTGGTGCGTGGTGGCGTGCCGTATTTGCTGCGGGCCAATCCGCCCGCCGCATCGAGCCGCGCCCGCGTGGGTGGCAAAATGGATTTGGGGGTGCGGGCGCTCAACACCTTCCTCACCTGTTGCTATGGTCAGCGGATGGGTATTTTTGCGGGCTCAGGTGTGGGTAAATCGATCCTCATGTCCATGCTGGCGCGCTATTCCAAGGCCGATATC